>NZ_VRYY01000622.1 GCF_015731765.1 Nitratidesulfovibrio oxamicus | reverse complement strand
CAAGCGGCGAGAGCCAGAGCCCGAGGATACCGAAATGTGGAGAACTTCATCACCATGGTCTACCTGATCGCGGCCCCGATTCAGGTCGTGGTGGCTTCATGAATTCCACATCAAACGTCGAAGAACCGTTTTTTTGAATCCTGCATATATAGAGACTAAGCTCGCTATGCTTTCTACAAGCCATAAAATCAAAATCGCGCGTGGCCTTTCGAAGGCCGTTCTTTTTGTGCATAATCTTTTGGGTCTCCCCGCCGAGGTTGTTGCCTCTCGCCGAGGTCTGACTTGGTCGCTTGATCTAAGGGAAGGCATTGACTTGGCAATTTACGTTCTAGGGGGTTTTGAACTCGGAACGCTGCGCCAGTATGCCCAATTGATCAAGCCGGGAGATGTCGTTCTCGACATTGGGGCCAACGTTGGTGCCCATACGTTGCCAATGGCTCAGCTGGTGGGCGCCGCAGGCAAGGTGTATTCGTTCGAGCCAACAGCCTATGCGTTTGCGAAGCAGCAAGCCAACATTGCGCTCAACCCGTCTCTGGCTTCGAGAATCAGCGCGCATCAGATGATGTTGATGGCTGACGATCATGCCGAGTTGCCCGAATCTGTCTACTCTAGCTGGCCGCTTGAAGATGCTGTGGACTTGCACAGCACCCATTGCGGTCGTTTGATGGGAACTTGTGGATCTGTCACAGGCACGCTTGATAGTTTTCTGCTTGATGCAGAAGTCGTGCATGTTGATTTTGTTAAGCTCGATGTTGATGGAAATGAAAATGATGTTCTTGCAGGGGCGAGAGGGATTTTACAAAGTTCAAAGCCCAAACTGATGCTTGAGCTTGCCCCTTATGTATATGAATCCTGTCCTCATAGATTTGATGAGTTGTTATATTTCTTGTGGGGTATGGGGTATGGCATGTCTGAAATTGCGACGGGGCGTGTGTTGCCGCAGAATCCGACGGCGATTCGGGCGCTTATTCCCGATGCAGGCTCTTTGAATGTGCTGGCAAAAATCTGCGGTGATACCTAGCCGCAAAGCGTGTCCATCACGAGGTTTGTAGGCTGCGGTTGTCTTTCACTTTGAGCGCATGCTGTGGGCGTGATGAAGGTAGGCGTGCGATGAGTCATGTTGAAATGCTATTGTAGGGTCATTTATACCTTATATATGTTTTGCTCTTTAAAATTATTTCCGAATATTCTTGCAGTGTTTCATCGTCTTGAAAGTGCGGCAAGAATGTCAAAAATTTCGCAATGCAATATCGGTAACATACTTTATTGCATGTCATATGTGTTGTGTTTAGCTTGTGGGAGTTCGTGGTTGTTGATTGACGGTGTACCTAGGTGTATTCGCGTTCGTATGCGTTGAGCTAGTTATTACCTGACAGTAGGCCCTCCGAAAGGAAGTGGTCATGCCGTGCCCGACTGGGGTAGCGATGAGGTTGCGAAGCTTCATCAACCACCAGCAAGGAGACCGACATGACCACTGGGAAGAAGGTAGCACGAAGAAAGCTGAGCCTGCTAGAGTTTGCAAGCGAGTTGGACACCGTGAGCAAGGCGTGTCACATCATGGGGTATTCGCGGCAGCAGTTCTATGAAATCCGTCGCAATTACCAGACGGTTGGCGCAGAAGGGCTTGTGGACCGCCTGCCGGGGCCGCGAGAACCGCACCCGAACCGGGTGGACGGGGCGACGGCGGAAAGGATTCTGGCGTACAGCCTTGAATTCCCGACGCATGGCCCGGTGCGCGCGGCCCAACAGTTGGTTTTGCATGGTGTTCAGGTCAGTTCCGGGGGCGTGCGGGGCGTCTGGAGCCGCAACGGGATGTTGACCCGGCATGAGCGGCTGCTGCGCCAGGAGCGGCATGTACGAGATACCGGAATCGCCCTGAATGACGACCAGGTTCGCACCTTGGAGCGATTCAGCCCGGAATTCCGGGAGCGCCATATCGAAACCCGGTGCAGCGGCGATCTGGTGGCCGTGGATACGTTTTTCGCAGGCACGCTGAAGGGCGTGGGGAAAATCTATCTGCAATCGGCCATCGACTGCCACAGCCGCTACGCCTTCGGCAGGCTGTACACCAGCAAGCTGCCGGTTACGGCGGAACACATGCTCAACGAGTCTGTGCTGCCCTTTTTTGAGGAGCATGACACGCCGGTCGTCACGGTGCTTTCCGACAATGGCCGGGAATTCTGCGGGCGCGCCGACAGGCATCCCTACGAATTGTTTTTGCAACTGGAAGGCATCGAGTACCGGACAACTCGTGTCAGACGCCGGCAAAGCAACGGCTTTGTGGAGCGACTGCACAGGAAATTGCTCGACGAGCATTTCCGGATTCAGGGTCGCAGGAACTGTTACGAGTCCTTGGACGAAATGCAGACGGATCTCGATGTCTATCTGCACCGCTATAACCACGAACGGGCGGACACCCTACCAAGCCTTCCTTGATGGTCGCCCCGAGGGCCAGCCGGAAGAGGGCAACGAAGGGCAGCAGGCCGCCTGATCAGCATCCCACCAAGCACGGCAGTGTCAGGTGAATACGATCGCTGTACCGTTCGTATTTTGCCACTGGGTTAACATGTGCAACTTTGAGTTTGAAGGGCGTACTAGTCTCTTTTGGTAACTCTTACCGTTCCTCCTCCCCTCCCTCCAGCAACCGCGCCATGGCCAGTTCCCGGCCCATGTCCTGCAACAGACCGTCGACGTGTTCGAAGCTGAAGCGCGAGCCAAGGTACAGGTGCATGTATCCGGTGGGCACACCGCAGTGCGGGGCCATGGCCTCGGCCAGTTCGCGGGTACGTTGCTGGGCGCGCCCGCTCCAGGGCCAGTCGGAATCGGCCAGGAATCCGATGGCGTGTTCCGCCCGCACGTGCTCGGGCCGCATGGTCAGGCCGGTCAGGCCGATGTCCAGGTAGTGGTTGACCACGGCCAGCGGCTTCACCCCTTCGGCCAGGCTCACGTCGTCAAGCCCGTGCATGGCGGCGGTGGCGAGGATGATCTCTTCGTCCGCCCCGCGCGCCACCAGTTCGCGCAGCACCCATGAGTGGTGGTCTTCGTTGCGGGCAATGAACGGATCCTCGGACTTGTGCAGGGCGTAGTCCGCATCAAAGGCGTATACGAAGCGCTTCAGGCAGTCGTGCAGCAGGATGGCGGCGTACAGCAGCCCCCGGTCCAGCGGCAGGCCGCGCGCCTCGTGGGCGTCGCCCAGGGCGCGGGCGTTGCGCAGGTCTTGCAGCACATGCAGGGCCAGCCCCCCGATGTGCCCGTGGTGCGCGCCGGAACCGGGCGAGGCGGCAAAGCTCCACGCCGTGTAGCGGGGATGGGCATAGGGCGTCAGCGGTTCGTCCAGTTCCATGAATTCTTCCACCAGCCCGCGCCATACCGGATTGGTCACGGCGGGGACAAATTCCCGGCGGATGGCGGCCAGTGCGGGTTCCCCCTGAAAGCGCGCCAGGCGGGACAGTTCGTGCGGTGGAATGATGTCGAGTAGCGGCATGGTTGTTTCCTGCGTGGCTGTTCCCGGGTGATGCTCTCTGCGCCGCCGTGTCTGCAGTTGCTGGCGGACTCTTCTCGCTGGTCGTTCCAGACGCGTACCCCGTTCCGGGAGCGCCCCTCGTTCCGGGTGCTCGCACTGCCGGTGCATCCCACGTGGCAGACCATCCGGCCCGTCCCGTCTCCGTCGGGCTTGTCTCGGCCCTGCCCCCGTTCCGTCCGGGTCAATTCGCGCGCGGCCTCTTTGCCTGCCTTCGGCCAGATCTCGCCAGGTCCCTCGTCCTACTTGATGCCCGCCCGCATGAACGACTGGACGAACTGTCGCTGGAACAGCAGGAACCCGATCAGCAGCGGGCCGGAGGTCATCAGCGTGGCCGCCGTGATGATCGACCAGTCCACCCCCTGCTCGGTGGACGAGAACACCTGCAGGCCCACGGTAAGCGGACGCGAATTGGTGGTGTTGGTGACGATGAGCGGCCACAGGAAGTTGTTCCAGTGGTAGCTGATCGAAACCAGCGCGTAGGCCAAGTACACCGGCTTGCCCAGCGGCACGTAGACCTTCCAGAGTATTTGCAGGGTGCTGGCCCCTTCCACTGCGGCGGCCTCGTCCAGTTCCTTCGGTATGCTCTTGAAGGTCTGGCGCAGCAGAAAGATGCCGAAGGCAGAGGCCATGTACGGCAGGCCGATGGCCAGCGTGGAATCCAGCACGCCGATGGCCGACATGGTGCGGTAGTTTTCCACCACCAGCACGTCGGGCATGATCATCAGCTGCATCAGCACCAGCGCGAACAATATGCCCTTGCCGGGAAAGTCGTACTTGGCGAAGGCATAGGCCGCCAGCGTGCACAGCACCAGCTGGCCGGACAGCACCAGGGTTACCAGCATCACGGTGTTGACCAGGTAGCGGGCAAAGGGGGCCGCGTCCCACGCCGCGCGGAAGTTGTCCAGCGTCAGCGGCGCGGCGAGCGTGAACCGGGTGGAAAATTCGGAGGGGTGAAAGGCCGTCCACACGGCGTACAGCAGCGGCAGCGCCCACAGCAGGGCCAGGGTCCACGCGGCGGCGGTATCCAGCATGCGGGCCAGGCCCCGGCTGTCATAGATATTGGTCTGGCTCATCTGTAGTGCACCTTGCGATCGAGAAAGCCGAACTGGCCGATGGAGGCCAGCGCCAGAAAGCCCAGCAGCACCATGGTCAGCGCCGCGCCGTAGCCGGTATCCCAGTATTTGAAGCTGACTTCGTAGATGTAGTAGAGCAGCAGCGAGCTTGCGTTGTTGGGGCCGCCCTGGGTGAGCACGAACAGATGGTCCACCATGCGGAAGGCGTTGATGGTGGCGTTCACCAGTACGAACAGGGTGGTGGGCATGAGCAGCGGTATGACCACCCGCCGGTAGTAGTACAGGCGCGATGCCCCCTCCAGCATGGCAGCCTCGGCCAGCGATGGCGGTATCTGCTGCAATGCCGCAAGGTAGAAGATCATGAAGAAGCCCGCGTCCTTCCACACCGCCACGGCGATGACGCACGGCAGCGCCGTGGATTCGCTGCCCAGCCAGTTCACCCCGGCAAGGCCCAGCGCCCCGCGAATCTGTTCCAGCAGGCCGTATTCCGGCGTGTAGAAGAACAGCCAGATGTTGGCCACGGCGATCATGGGCAGCACCGTGGGCACGAAATAGCACAGCCGCAGCACCGACTGCCCGGCCAGCCCCGCGTTGACCAGAAAGGCCATGGTCATGGCCAGCCCTATGGACAGCGGAATGGTGCCGCTGGCGAACAGCAGGTTGTTCACCAGTGCCTTGCGGAACACCTCGTCCTCCAGCAGGTACTGGTAGTGCTCCAGCCCCACGAACTGCGCGGGCGCGCCGCCCCGGCCATCCAGAAAGAAGCTGTGGATGAAGGTGTTCACCGCCGGATAGTGGGTGAACGCGGCGATGAACGCCAGGGCGGGCAGCAGCAGGAGCCAGGCGTGGATGGTGCGCATTGTGGCGGGATTGCGAAAGGCTGGGGGCACGGATGGACCTCCGGGTGAACAATGAGGGCGGGTGAACAATGAGGGCGGCTGGACCGTGACGGCGCACAGGCTGTTACGGCCAGGCAGTGCCCGGCGATGCCGTGTGCCGCCCGTGATGCATGCCGCCGGTGCCCCATGCGGTATCCCCATCCGGGGCGGAGCGCATGGCCCCGCCCCGACCGGGGCATTCATTCGTCAACGGGCAACGCAGCCTTTCAATCGCCCGGCCATGCGGCCAGGCCGCTAACGTTCGGTCCTACTTGCCGTAACGGCGCAGGATGCGTTCCGCTTCCTTCTGGGCATCCTTCAGGGCGTCGGCGGGCTTCTTGGAGCCGGTCACGGCTGCCTGGATGGCGTCATCCAGCGCCTTGGTCACGCGCTGGTTGTCATGGGTGGACAGTTCGGGCACGGCGTGGGCCAGTTGGTCGCGGGCCACTGCGGCCACGGGGAACTTGGACACGTAGTCCTTCATGGCCGGAGTTTCCCATGCGTCGGGGCGCACGGCCACGTAGCCGGTGTCGATGCCCCACTGGGCGGCGCGTTCCGCGCTGGTCATCCACTGCACGAAGGTGACGGCGGCCTTGCGCTCTGCGGGGGTGGCCTTCTTGAAGATGTAGAAGTTGCCGCCGCCCGTGGGCGAGCCGGGGCGGGCGTTGGCGGGCAGCATGCCCACGCCGAAGGGGAAGGGCGCGTTGGTGCGCACGTTGGTCAGGTTGCCCGTGGTGGTCCACATGATGGCGGACTTGCGCTCGAAGAAGTCGCGCGGGGTTGTGGCCCAGTCGATGGTGCCCTTGGGCGACACCTCGTGCTTGTAGGCCAGATCCACCAGGAATTGCAGTGCCTCGATGGCCTTGGGGTTGTCGAAGTAGGTCTTGGTACCCTCGGCGTTCATAAGTTCCACGCCGTTCTGGATGGCCAGGGCCTGGAACATCCAGTAGGCGTACCCGGTGGAGGGAACGGCCACGCCCCACTGGGTGACCTTGCCGGAGGCATCGCGCACGGTCAGCTTCTTGCCCATTTCCACCAGTTCGTTCCAGTTGGCGGGACCCTTTTCGGGATCAAGCCCGGCGGCCTTGAAGGCCTCCTTGTTCCAGTACATCACGATGGTGGAACGCTGGAAGGGAATGCCCCAGGTCTTGCCGCCGGTCTGGCTGTTGCGCATGAAACCGGGGAAGAACGCCTTGGTGAAGCCCATTTCCTCCGGCTTCAGGATGTCGTCGTAGGCCACCACCGCGTCCTCGTCGATGAGGGTGTACATGTCGGTGGAAAGCAGCACGGCCACGTGCGGCGGCTCGCCCCCGCGCAGGGCGGTAAGGGCCTTGGTGAGGGTTTCGCGGTAGATGCCCGCGTACACCGGGGTGACCTGGATGTCCGGGTGGTCCTTCATGAACTGCTCGGTCATGCCTTCCACGATCTTGGTGATGGGGCCACCGACGGAAACGGGGAAGTAGAAGGTGAGATTCACCTTTTCCGCCAGAGCGGTGCCCGCAAGCAGCGTCAGCGACAGCAGGGCCGCCGCCGCCAGAGTGCACGCTTTCCTGAAACCGGTCATTGTGATGCCTCCTGCGATGTTGCGTTGGGATGTGGGGCGTAACCCGCCAAAATCACCAATACGGGACGAATGTGTCCGTTGCGCCGCGAGGGTGTGTCAGCGGCAGGTGCCGCGCCGCGCGCCGGTTTGTGCGTCAAAGATGTGGATGTGCTCGTCCGGACAGTGCAGGTAAATCTCGGCCCCCACGGCAATGTCCGAAACGCCGTCCACCACGACGGAAAGCTCTTCGCCCCCCACGCGGCAGCCAAGAACGGAACTGGACCCCAGGTATTCCACGCTTTCCACCACGGCGCGCCAGCCGTCGGGCACGATGCGGACGTGCTCCGGGCGGATGCCCAGCACATAGTTCGCGCTGTCCACCACGCCCACCTTGCCGGACCGGCTGCCCGCCACGCACACGCTGCCGCGCGCATCGTCCAGCCGCACCAGGTTCATGGGCGGCGTGCCGATGAAGTTGCCCGCAAAGGTGGTGGCCGGGCGGGAATACAGTTCGGACGGCGTGGCATTCTGCACGATCCGCCCGCCCTGCATCAGGATGATGCGGTCGGCCATGCTCATGGCCTCGGTCTGGTCGTGGGTGACGTACACCATGGTCATGCCCAGGGTCTGCTGCAAGGCACGGATTTCACGCCGCATCTCGTGGCGCAGCTTGGCGTCCAGGTTGGAGAGCGGCTCGTCCATCAGGCACACGGCTGCCTCTGCCACCAGTGCGCGGCCCAGGGCCACGCGCTGCTGCTGCCCGCCGGAAAGCTCGCCGGGCTTGCGTTGCAGCAGTGTGGAAAGCCCCAGGATGTCCACGGCGCGGGTGAGGCGTTTTTCGCGCTCCGCCTCCGGCACCTTGCGCACGGTGAGCCCGAACAGGATGTTCTCGCGCACCGTCAGGTGCGGGAACAGCGCGTACGACTGGAAGACCATGGCCAGTTGGCGCTGGGCAGGGGGCAGGTGGGTGACGTCCCTCTCGCCTATCATGATCCGGCCAGAGGTGACGGATTCCAGCCCCGCGATGAGCCGCAGGGTGGTGGACTTGCCGCAGCCGGAAGGCCCCAGCAGCACCAGCATGGTGCCCTGTTCCACCTCGAAGGAGACGTCGTCCACGGCGCGGACATCGCCCCAGTGCCTGCTGACGTTCAGAAGTTGAATGGCGGACAATGCGACCCCCTGTCGCTTGGGGTTGGGTGGGTGTGGCGCGGGTCGGCCTGTCGTGTGCGTGAAATATGGTGGCCGTTACGTGCAACCGCATGGGCAGCCGAAAAACGGTACTGTTATGGACAGGATATGTTGCACATATTTGCAGTTTCGCGTCAACATTCCGAAATTGTATGGTTAATCAGTCATGCAACTCGATTTGGCGACGTTGGCGCGGAAAATTGGTGACGGCGGGGCATGGGGGCAGGGTTTTCTGCATCGCGGATGGAGAGGGCCTGGCCCTGTTTGCAACGTGCGGAGCCGGTGCAGTCTTCGGGCGCACGGATTTCGGGGGCTGCGTGTTCGGGGCACGGGGCGCCACTCGTTATGACAGGACATACCGTCGGCAATGACCGGCGGAATCTGCACCGCTCGTGGCCTGAGGCCGTGGCGGCGGGGAGCACATGAATTTGCAGGCGCGATGACCTGAGGAGGGGGGCGTGCGATCGTATGCGGCTGCGTGCCCGATGGCTGACGCCCGGCAGCGCGTGGGTCCATCGGTGATGGTCCGTCGCTCCGTCGTGCCGCCGTGGGCAGCCCGCGTTATGGTTCCGGGGTTACCGGCTGCCCGTCCACCCAGGCGCCCAGCACGGGGATGTCCGCAACGGAGGGCGCGTCCGCCGGGGCATTCCGCGCATCAAGCGGATCACGCTCCAGCACCACCAGGTCGGCCAGCATGCCGGGCAGCAGGCGGCCCTTGTCCGCCTCTTCGAAGGCCGAGAACGCCGCCTCGGTGGTGAACATGCGCAGGGCCTCGGCCATGCTCACCGACTGTTCGGCAAAGGGATGGTTCACGGCGGCGGCCATGCCGCGCAGCGGGGTGTAGTTGGTCACCGGGCTGTCCGAGCCGCCGCACACGCGCACCCCGGCGTCGAGGATGGCGCGGTAGGGGTGCAGGCGGCGCATGCGGTGCGGCCCGAACAGCGATGCGAGATGGGCCATGCGGTCATCGCCGAAATAGGAATCCACGAAGGCGGGCTGCATCGAGGCCACCACCCCGGAGCGGGCCATGCGGTCGATCTGGTCCCAGGTCGGCAGTTCGAAGTGCTCGATGCGGTGGCGGCAGTCGCCGCGCGGCTCCAGCCGCTGGGCGCGCTCCATGGCCCGCAGCACCTGGTCGATGGCCCGTTCCGACTCGCAGTGCACGGCCACCTGCAACCCGCGCGCATGGGCGGTCAGCACGAAGTCGTCCATCTCCTGCTGGGTGTACAGCAGGGTACCGTCGTTGCCGGGGTCGTCATTGTAGGGTTCGAACAGCGCGGCGGTGCGGGCGTCCAGTTCACCGTCGGCGCAGATGCACCCGCCCACGCGGGGCAGGGCCAGTTGCTCCACTTCGGCCAGGTCCATGCTTTGGTTCCAGCACACCACGCGCAGCGGTAGGCGCGTGGCGTTGTCCAGCAGCACGGGCGAGCCGCCGGGGGTCAGTTCTCCCCCTTCCATGGAATGCACGGTGGTGATGCCCACCCGCAGGGCAGACCGGGCGGCCACCTGGGCGGCGGCGTCCAGATGGGCGCGGTCCATGGAGCGCAGAATGGCCGGAAAGACCCAGGTGAGAATGCCGGGGTCGCGCACCACGCCGGTGAAGGGCGCGGTGCCGCGTCCGCCCTCGGTATCCGCGCCGGGCAGCCCGCGCGGCACCGCCAGTTGCCGTAGCGCCGGGGTATTCATGATGCAGCGGTGGCAGGTGGCGTGCATCAGCAGCACGGCCCGGCCCGGGGCCACGGCATCCAGTTCCGCCTTGGTGGGCATGCGCCGCTCCGCAAGGTCCAGTTCCTCCAGCCGGAAGCCGTAGACCATGGCGCCGAAGGGCGCGTTGCGGACGGCGTCGGCCACCATGTCCAGCACGTCGCCCAGGGTTCCCGCCGCGGAAAGGTCCATGCCCAGGTCCATGATGCCGGTAAGCAACAGGTGCGAATGGCAGTCGATGAAGCCGGGCAGCACCGTGGCCCCGCCCATGTCGGTGCGGGTGAAGCCCCGGTCGGCAAAGGGGGCCAGTTCCGACGCGCGGCCAACGGCCACGATGCGCCCGCCTTCCACGGCCATGGCGTCGGGCAGATCTGCGCCGCGCGACGTGGCCGGGGCCAGCGGATCGCGGAAGCGGGCGTTGACCAGCAGGCGCGCGCCGCCTTGCGCAGCATCGTGGTGCTGCGGGCGCACGGTGGCCATGGCTAGGCTTCGCCTCCGCAGCCGCAGCCGCAATGGTCGCCGCAGTCGTCCTCGTCACCTTCGCCGGGCAGCCCATCCAGCCCGTCAAAGGTCAGCAGGGGGTGGTACAGGTCGGGCCTGCGGTCGCGGAACAGCCCCCATCCGGCGCGTTCCGAGCGGATGGCCTCGAAGTCGAAGGCCGCCGTCAGCACGCATTCCTCGTTGCGGCCTGCCTGCTGCACGATTTCGCCCTGCGGACCGGCGATGAACGACGAACCGTGGAAGGTCATGGAAAAGCCCTTGCCGAACTCTTCGCCCACCCGGTTGGAGGCCACCAGCGGCATCATGTTGGCGGCGGCGTGGCCCTGCATGGTGCGCGTCCAGTGGCCGGACGAATCGCGCGCCGGTTCGGCCGGTTCGGCGGGTTCGGCGGGTTCGGCGGGTTCGGTGCCGATGGCCGTGGGGTAGAGCAGCACGTCAGCACCCAGCAGGGCCATGGACCGTGCGCATTCCGGAAACCATTGGTCCCAGCCCACCCCTACGCCCACGGTGCCGTACCGGGTGCGCCACACGCGAAAGCCCGTGTCGCCGGGGGTGAAGTGGAACTTTTCTCCGTAGCCGGGCCCCTGCGGAATGTGCGACTTGCGGTACAGCCCCATCACCCTGCCGTCGGCGTCGATCATGGCCAGCGAGTTGTAATGGGCCTGGTTGGAACGCTCGAAGAAACTGGCGGGGATAACCACGCCCAGTTCGGCGGCCAGGGCCGACATGCGGCGCACCGCCGGGCTTTCGTCCAGAGGGCGCGCCAGCACGAAGTGTTCCGGCAGTTCGTCCTTGCAGAAATACGGGCCGGAAAACAGCTCCTGCGGCAGCACGATGTGCGCGCCCATGGCGGCGGCCTCGCGCACCAGTTCGCAGACACGGTCGATATTGCGGGATTCGTTGTCGGTGCAGGCCATCTGGGTGGCGGCGACGATGATTTCGGCCATATGTGATCCTCTGGGGCGGATTCTGCGTTGCGGGCGCGCGGCGTTCTGCCGTTCGCGCCGGATGGGAGGCGCCGTGCGCGCCGGAAATGCCCGGTCAGGTGCGTGCGACCATGTGCGTGCGGCGGAGTCGCCGTGGAACGGGCACGATGGTGCGTGACTGTCCGAACCTAGCCCTCGACGGAATGCGCTTCAAACAAAAAAACCGGGTACGGGCCGGCGAGCGCCGGGCAAGGGGCGCATTCCGTTTGTCAGGCGTCTGAAACCATGAACAATGATGCCCGATTTCGGTGGGGCTGGAAAGTCATGTCCGCCTTTGGCGCGCCGGGTGGCGGGGCGGACTCGCCGGACCCGCAGGGCGCGCTGGATCGGGTCGCCTGCGAGACCCTGCGCCGGGTCTTTCCGGAGCGCGAGGTGATGCAGGCGCACTCCCCGGAAATCTTCCGGGGTGGCGGCATCCACTGCATCACACGGCGGCAGCCCGTGGGCAGGGCCTTGCCCCCGTTCTGATTCCCACCGCCGGGAGTCTGCCGTTCCTGTTCCGTCGGCCCGTGGCATCCGTTGCGGGCCGACATGCGTTTGCGGGGCGGAGAATGCGGCAACGTGCAGGAAATGCAGGGGACGTCAGTCGCGCTTCTTCCGGAACAGGCGCAGTGGGTTGGGGATGCGGCCACGGGGGGAAGGCGTGGCCGTGTCGTCCGGGGGACGGGCGGCGTCATCCGCACGGCGGGTATGTGCGCGCGGCGGAATGCCACTGCGCGGCGGCGCGGTGGGGGCATCGCGCCCATCGCCTTCCGGGGTGGCGTCGTCCCGGAAGGGCATGGCCCTGGCC
>NZ_VRYY01000611.1 GCF_015731765.1 Nitratidesulfovibrio oxamicus | reverse complement strand
CCGGACCGGGGCGCGCGGCGTCCCCGGCAGCTGGCGGCCCGCGCACCGCACGCCGCACGCAGGGGGACGGATGTTCCTGAACGAACACCAGAGCAAGAAGCTGTTCGCCGCAGCGGGGATTGCCGTCCCCGCCGGGGATTGTCTGGGGCCGGAAGACGTGGACGCGTATGCGCCGCCGTTTCCCGGCCCCTGGTACGTCAAGGCCCAGGTGCTTACCGGCGGGCGCGGCAAGGCGGGCGGCGTGCTGCGGGCCGATGCGCCCGATGCGTTGCGCGCCACCGCGCGAACCATCCTGGGCATGACCATCAAGGGGCACGCCGTGCCTTTCGTGCGGGTGGAACCGGCCACGGACATCCGCAAGGAATGCTACCTGTCGTTCATGCTTTCGCGCCAGCGGCGCGAGATGCTGCTGACCACCAGCCACCGGGGCGGCATGGAAGTGGAAGCCACGGCAGACAGCCGCAAGCCGCTGGTGCAGCGGGTGCCGCTGGACGCGGGCCTGCGCGAACACCACCTGCGGGCGGCGTTCTTCGAACTGGGGGCGGACCCGGCAGGCTGGGCGGGCTTTCGCGACCTTGCCGAGCGCCTTTTCCGGGCAGTACGCGACGATGGCCTGCTGCTGGCGGAAATCAACCCGCTGGTGTTCACCGGGGCAGGGCAGTGGGTGGCCCTGGACGGCAAGGTGGAACTGGACGACAACGTGGTGGACCTGCGGCCCGACCTGCAGGGCTACTACACGCCGGAACACCACGGCGCGGAGGAAAACGCCGCGCGCGATGCCGGGCTTAGCTATGTGGGCCTTTCCGGCTGGGTTGGGCTTCTGGTCAACGGCGCGGGCCTTGCCATGGCCACCATGGACTTGCTGAACTTTTCCGGCCTGCCCGCCGCCAACTTCATGGACCTTGGCGGCGCGGCGGACGGCGCGCGCATGCGCCGGGCGCTGGACTTGCTGTTCGCCAATCCCAAGGTGCGGGCGGTGTTCATCAACCTGTTCGGGGGCATCGTGTCCTGCGCCGGGGTGGCCCGCGCGCTGATGGAGGCGCTGGGCGCGGAACGCGCCGCCCAGCCCGTGGTGGTGCGCATGGCCGGGCACGAATCGGCAGAGGGGCGCGCACTGCTGCGC
>NZ_VRYY01000610.1 GCF_015731765.1 Nitratidesulfovibrio oxamicus | reverse complement strand
GCGCATCGGGCGGCAGCGACCGGCGCGACATGCGCCCGGCCAGCACCACGCCGATGCCCCGCCCACCCCGCAGGGCGATGGGGTTTACCCGCGCCGGGGCAATGGGCCGGGGCGCAAGCGCCGCCCAGAAGTCCACGAGGTTCACGGGGGACAGGCGGCGGTGGGCCACCCAGCGAAAGGCCATGCGCATCCAGCGGTCGCGCAGGGGCTGACCGTTCAGGCTGCGGTAGCCGCGCACAATGTCGGGCGGAAACAGCGCGGCAAGGGCCATGTTCAGCCCGGAATTGTTCAGGTTGTAGACGGTATCGAAGCCTTCCGCCGCCAGGGCCGCGAAGGCGCGGGCGTTGTGCGCCAGCACGTCCTCCTGCGGGACACCGCCGTGGGCGCGCACGCCGTGCACGATGACGCCGGGGTAGACCAGCCGGGCCAGTTCCGCCAGCGTGGCGTCCACCGCCAGATGCACCTCGGGCAGATATACCTCGGGGGCGGAAGCAATCGAGTGCCCCGTGCCCTGCCCTGCGCCATGCGTGCCGCCACCGTCGGTCCCCTCCCCGTTCAGCAACGACAGTATCAGACGCTTGGTCTGCACAAGATCGCCGAAGCGGGCCAGTTGGATGACGAGGTGTTTGGCCATGCGGGTGCCTGCCGGGTAATGGGATGCGCAAGGTGCTGGCGTCGTTGCGGGAATTGCCCGCATCAACCGTTGTCGGCAGACTAGCCCAAGTGCGGCGCGGCGGCAAGGCGGGCCGCGCAATACCGGACAATGCCAACTCCAGGCCAGCCGGGCAGACGCAGCCATTCCCCCATCAGGCGCAGCGCATCACCCATGGCATCCACGGCGTCAACCGCTGCCGCCAGTCGCTGCGGCCCCAACTCCGCTCCCTCCCCCCCATGCCCAGCCCTTCCTCCCCTCGCGCTCCGGACCGGTTTTACTTTGCCTGCCCCTCGTGTATACGATCCCAATGCGTTATTATCCCCTGCTTCTCGACCTGCATGGCCGCGCCTGCCTGGTGGTGGGCGCGGGGGGCGTGGGGCGCCGCAAGCTGGCATCGCTGCTGGACTGCGGCCCGGCCAGCGTGCTGGTGCTGGACGCCAACCCGGCGGCCCCGGACGATCCGGAACTGG
>NZ_VRYY01000609.1 GCF_015731765.1 Nitratidesulfovibrio oxamicus | reverse complement strand
GCAGGGCGCGCACCGTGGCCGCGAAGTGGGCGGAGCCGCCGTCGGGCAGGTCGTCCCGGGTGACGGAGGTGACCACCACATGCGAAAGCCCCAGACGCGCGGCGCCTTCGGCCACGCGGCGGGGTTCGTCCGGGTCTGGCGGGGCGGCCTGTCCGGGGGTGATGTTGCAGAAGGCGCAGTTGCGCGTGCACACGTTGCCCAGGATGAGGAACGTGGCCGTACCCGAAGAGAAGCACTCGAACATGTTCGGGCACTTGGCGCTCTGACACACGGTGTTCAGGCGCAGGTCGTCCACCAGCGAACGGGTGTCCCCGTAGGTGTGGCTACAGGGCAGCTTGACCCGCAGCCACGGTGGAATCCGCAAAGATGGCACGGAATTGCCGGGCACAGACATCCTTTACCTCCTGCATGGTGGGGGCATCGCCGCCCAGTTCGCGGTGCAGCGACGTGGCCTGCGCGTCGGGCAGGCCGCACAGGGTGATCATCTCGAAAAGGGACAGGTCGCGCCCCACGTTCAGGGCGAACCCGTGGTACGAGGTCCAGCGGCGCATGGCCATGCCGATGGAGCATATCTTGCGGTTTTCTATCCACACGCCGGGGCGGCCTTCCCAGCGGGCGGCGGACAGCCCGAAGTGGGCCAGCGTGGTGATGACCACCTCTTCGAGGTCGTGGAACATCTGCCGCAGGCCTCCGGGCCGCTTGGCCACCCGGAACACCGGGTAGGCCACCAGCTGGCCGGGGAAATGGCAGGTGATGTTGCCCCCGCGCGAGGACTGCACAAGGTCTATGCCCTGCGTTGCCAGCCATTCTCGGCCCACGTGCAGGTTTTCGCCCCCGCCGTTGCGGCCAAGGGTGATCACCGGGTGGTGCTCCAGCAGGTACAGGGTTTCTTCCGCCCCTGCCGCCACTTCCTCCAGCCGTGCCCGTTGCAGGGCGTCGGCCTCTGCATAGCGGATGAGGCCCAGGTCGATGATGTTCATGCGCGTGGTGTTCCGGTTGCGAAAGGCCGGGGGCGGTGGCGTCCCCGGCCTTGGAGTTTTCGATGGGCCTGTCCCGGCGTCGCGGAGGCTGGCGCGGGGCGGTTGCCCCGGGCGTGCCCGCTAGTCGTCGCGCCGGGGCCTGCGC
>NZ_VRYY01000608.1 GCF_015731765.1 Nitratidesulfovibrio oxamicus | reverse complement strand
GGGGCGGGGGCTGCGCGCCGCCGTGCTGGGCGGCGGGCTGGCGGCGCTGACCGTGGCCTGGGATCTGGCGAAAAAGGGCCATGCGGTGACCCTGGCCGGGTGGTTGGAAGACAGTGGAGAGCATGGGGGCGAGAGCGATCCCCGGCTGGCCGCCGCTGGCCGCCTTGCCGCCATCCCCCCGGACGTGCTGCCCCCGGATGCCCTGCACAGGGAACTGGACCGGCTGGCCGGGCTGAAGGTGCGCTTTGCCGCACCGGTCGCGCCAACGGTGGCGGTGCTGGAAGAGATGCGCGCCGCGCACGGGGCGGTATTCGTGGCGTGGAGCCCGGCTGCTACCCGCGCGTTGGGCCTGCCGGACCGCAGCCGGTGCGACGCGTTGACCCTGGCCCACCCCGATCTGCCCGGCGTGTTCTGCGGTGGCTGGCCCGTGGATGGCCCGGCAGATGCGGCGCGCTGCATCGACGAAGCCGCAGATGGTCGTCATGCCGCCACCTCCATGGATCGCCACCTGACCGGTGTTTCGCTGGAGGCGGGCCGTGAACGGCAGGGACCGTTCGAAACCCACCTGTTCACCAGCCTGAAAGGCGTGGAGGCGGTGGCGCCCGTAGCGTTGCCCGCACTGTCGCCCGCAGGCGAGGGGGAGGGCGGTGTCGCGCCCGACATTGCAGACGCGCCGTATCGCGCCGAGGCTGCCCGCTGTCTGCAATGCCAGTGTCTGGAATGCGTCAAGGTGTGCCCGTATCTGGAAAAGTACGGCGACTACCCCAAGAAGCATGCCCGGCGCATTTACAACAATCTGGCCATCGTCAAGGGCGTGCATCAGGCCAATCGGTTCATCAATTCGTGCAGCCTGTGCGGGCTGTGCGGCACGGTGTGCCCCACCGGGTTCGACATGGCCCCGCTGTGCCACGAGGCGCGGCGCACCTTGGTGCATGACGGCAAGATGCCGCCCTCCACCCACGAATTCGCACTGGACGACATGGCCTTCAGCAACGGGCCGCATGCCGCGCTGCTGCGCGCCCCGGCAGGGGCGGAAACCTGCGCATGGCTGTTCCTGCCCGGCTGCCAGCTTGCCGCGTCCGCACCGGACAGGGTGGCGCAGGCGTGGGGCATTCTGGCCGACCGGCTGCC
>NZ_VRYY01000607.1 GCF_015731765.1 Nitratidesulfovibrio oxamicus | reverse complement strand
CGGGCGTGGGGGCCGCGCCGGGGGCCTGTTGCGCGCACAACGCAAACAGGTGGCGCAGCAGCACGGCGGCGTCGGCGCTGCCGCCTCCCAGTCCCGCCCCGTGCGGGATGTGCTTTTCCAGATGCACCGCAAGGCCGGGGCGAAACCCGGTGGCCGCCGCGAACCGTTCGTACGCGGTGACCACGGTGTTGCGGGCCGTGTCAACCTCCGGCTCGGTGCAGGTGAAGGCAATGCCCGCTTCCGACCGGGGCGCTACGTGCAGCAGGTCGCACGGCTCCGGCAGGGGCAGGAACAGGGTATCCAGTTCGTGGTAGCCGTCGGGCCGCACGCCGGTGATGCGCAGGTACAGGTTTATCTTGCATCCCGCGTGCAGGGTGACGGCGCCGGGCGCGGGTGTGTCGTGGGTGCTCACGCGGTGGCGCCCGCGTTGCGGCGCAGCGTTTCCACGGTCAGGTGGCCGTTGGTGAATACGCACAGTTCCCCGGCAATGGCCATGGCCTCGCGGACCACGGTTTGCGCGTCCAGCGCGGTGTGCCGGGACAGGGCGCGGGCAGCGGACAGGGCATAGGGGCCGCCGCTGCCGATGGCGGCAATGCCGTCGTCAGGCTCGATGACGTCGCCGGTGCCGGTCAGGATGAGGATGGTTTCCGCGTCGGCCACCAGCAGCATGGCCTCCAGCCTGCGCAGGTACTTGTCCTTGCGCCAGTCCTTGGCCAGTTCCACGGCGGCTCGGGTAAGGTTGCCGCCGAATTCCTCCAGCTTGGCCTCGAAGCGCTCGAACAGGGTGAACGCATCTGCCGTGGCCCCGGCAAAGCCCGCCAGCACCCTGTCGCGGTACAGGCGGCGCACCTTGCGGGCGGTGTGCTTCATGACCACGCTCTGCCCCATGGTCACCTGGCCGTCACCGGCCATGGCCACGCCGTCCGCGTCGCGCACGGCAAGGATGGTGGTACCCTTCAGTTCCATATGGTTGTTCCTTCGGCGCTGTCGCGCCGGTTTGGCAATGGTTGGGGGCGCGTGAGCAGGCCAGGTTGAGCGCCAGTCGCGCGCGGGTGGGGTGCAGGTCACGTGCTGGTCTGGCCGCCGCCCGGCTCGCGGTCGCGGGCAAGCTGCCCGGCAAGGACCTGAAACGCCGCG
>NZ_VRYY01000606.1 GCF_015731765.1 Nitratidesulfovibrio oxamicus | reverse complement strand
GCCGTGGGCGTTCAGGGCCGCATCCAGCGCGCCGAAGTCGGCGGGCACGCGCACCCTGTCATGCAGGCGGGCCACCAGTTCGCGCAGGGTCGGGGCGAACGCCTGCGGGGCGTCTTCCATGATGGCCCGCAGCAGGGCGGCAAGACGGGTATCCAGCGGGTTGTCGCGCCAACCCCACAGGGCCATGCCCACCCCGGCGGCCACCATGCCGGGGTCGCCCCCCGCGTTTTCGATGGCCCCGCGCGCCAGCCGGAACTGGTTATCCGCGCCCATGGCCCCGCATTCCCACAGGGGCACGCGATCCATGAGGGTTGCCAGCAGCGTTGCGGCCTGGGCCGGATGGGGTGCGGGAATGCCGTGCGGATGCGCCATGCGTGTTGCGGGGATGCGGGTTGGCGGGATACAACGCGCCGAAACGTGCACCCATTGCGGCGCGCGGATCGACCGATGCGGCACTGTGGGCGGTAACGCCCGGAATGTCAATTGAACCCGCCGGAGCCCCCGTGACCTCTCCCGCCCTTGCCCGCCCCCGCTGGCGTTCCCTGCCCGGCGACCTCGCCGCCGCCTTGCTCAAGGGCGGGGTGGGGCAGTTGCACCTTGTCGGCATTGCCGAGATGGCCCTTGCGGCCATGAACACGCCGGAAGGCGCCGCATACGGCCCTGCCGACCTGTTCGCGCTGGGGGCCGACGCCCTGTGCGCCGCGTGGGAGGCCGACCCGCTGGATGGTCGCACGGCGGGCCAACTGGTTGCGCTGCACAAGGCCCGCCCTTTCCTGCCCACGCCGATGTTCCGGGTGGCGGAACTGCTGATGGCTCTGGACGTACCCCCGCCGGATGCCGAAGTGCGCCAACTGGTGCAACTGCTCCAGCAGCGCGATGCCGACGCCTCGTGCCGTCTGCTGGACCGCCAGCGCCGTGCCCAGCCGGGCAACACCTTCTGGCTGCGGCAGGCCATGGTGGTGGGCATGACCGAGGCCCGTCACCAGTGGCTGGACGCGTGGCTGTCCGGATTGCCCACCGGCCCCGGAAATATCCCCTCTCCCATTGTCGCCGCCTTGCGCGGCGACGTGGCCTTCGCGCGCGGCGACATGGCCGGGGCCGCCGCCCTGTACGCCGCCGCATGCAAGGCCCTGCCGCTGC
>NZ_VRYY01000605.1 GCF_015731765.1 Nitratidesulfovibrio oxamicus | reverse complement strand
GGGCCGGACGGCCCCAGCACGTCGCAGGGTCCGTCCGGCCCCGGCACGTCCGGGGTGCCGGGGGGGCTGTCCGCATGCCGCCCGCCATCGGGGCCGCCGGGGTACAGCACGATGGAGCCGGTGGTCTCGCAACCGGGAAAGCATTCGTTCAGGCGGTTCAGGGCGCGCAGGAAGGTGGTCTTGCCCGAGCCGGAGCGGCCCAGCAACACGGTGACCCCGGTGCGGGGCAGGTCCAGCGAGGCGTCTTTTACCGCCGGGCGGCCATGGAAGGACACGCACAACCCGGTTACCCGCAGGCCCGGCTCGGGATCGTGTATGTTCAGTTCCATGCATCCTCTCCCTTGTGGCGGCGCGCCATTACCCGCTGCAAGGCTCCGGCCCCCAGCATCATGGAGCCGGAAAGGACCAGCAGCACCAGCGCCGCGCCAAAGCCGCGCGCCAGTTCGTCCTCGGTCTGGTACTGGGCGGCGGTGTAGTAGATGGTGAAGGGCAGGGCCTCGAACTTGGCCAGCAGCCCGGCGGGCAGCCCGGCGTTGGCCACCACTCCGGTGAGCAGGATCACCGCCGTGTCTTCCGCCGCGCGGCCCATGACCAGCATGACCCCGCCCAGGATGCCGCGCCCGGCCTCCGGCAGCAGCACCCGGAACACGGTCTGCTCGCGGGTCAGGCCCAGGGCCGCTCCGGTCAGCCGCAGTTCGGGGGGCAGTGATTCCAGCGCGGCGCGGGTGGACACCACCAGCGGGGGCAGCACCAGCAGGGCCAGGCACCCGGCGGCCAGCAGCAGGCAGGTGTTGGCCTGCGGCATGAAGGTGCGGCGCAGCACGAGGATGAGCGTGAACCCGAACAGCCCCATGACGATGGACGGCACCCCGGCCAGCAGTTCCACGGCCAGCCCCAGATGGCGGCGGGCACGCGGCCCCGCGTATTCGGCAAGGTAGATGCCGCAGCCAACGCCCGGCCCAAGCACCAGCAGGGTGGCCAGTCCCACAAGGTACAGGCTGCCCGCGCAGGCGGGCCATATGCCGTCCCACACCGGGCGCAGCCCGGCCATGGCCAGCAGTGGCGGCGCATCGCCGAAGAACAGCGCGCGGCCCAGGGTGGGCACCCCGCGCCACAGCAGGTAGCCGCAACCGGCGGCGGCCA
>NZ_VRYY01000604.1 GCF_015731765.1 Nitratidesulfovibrio oxamicus | reverse complement strand
CTAGCCCTGTCCGCCCTGTGGCCCACGGGCCGCGCGGGCATCGCCCGGCGCGGCACGCCGCCCGCCAAAGGCGATGAGCCCGGTACGCGCCCCGGCAAAGGCCAGCCCGGCCAGGGCCGCCAGCAGGGCCACGCCTGCCGCCACCAGCAGGTACGGGGGGCCGCTTTCCGGGGGCAGGGGCAGGCCGAACAGGGTCGGCCCCTGTTGCATGGGCACGGTGACGGTTTCACGCACCGGCACCAGCATGACCGAAACCCTTTCGTAGTCCAGCCCCGGCACCGCCTTGGCCGTCAGCTCGCGAACCTTCGGGATAAGGTTCACCACCGGTGATTCCGGCCCGTGGCGCAGAAACACCGCCGCCGAAGCGGGCACCCTGGCCTCGGACGCCGTTTCGCTGCTGGCCAGCACCACGTGCACGCGCGCGGTAAGCACGCCGTCGATGCGCGAGAAGGTATCGGAAAGTTCCTGGGAAATGGCGTAGGCAAGGCGCGCCTTTTCCTCGGAGGGCGAGGCGATCATGCCGTCGCCGGAAAAGACCTTGCCAAGGTTCTGGTACTGCTCGCGTGGCAGGCTGTTTTCACGCAGGATTTCCAGCGCCCGCACGATCTGTTCGCGCTCTACCGAAAGGGCGTAGCCTTCCTTGCCCGCCGCCTGTTTTTCGGCGGGTATGCCGTGCCGCAGCAGGGTGGCCAGCATGGTGTTGGCCTGTTCCTCGTTCAGCCCCTTGTACAGTTCCGCCTTGCAGCCCGTCAGCAGCATGAGCAGAAATACGGCCAGTACCGCGTTGCGCAACCCGCGCGGGGCCTGGTCCAACATGCCGCGCCATCCGTTCATGCCCTTTCTCCGTGGTGCATCATCCCTGCTGTCTGAGCAGCGCTTCCATCCCTTGCGAACCCTGCTGCGAAACCTGCACCCCGCTGGATGCCTGCACGCGCAGCATTCCCACCATGTATTGCAGCCGGTACAGTTCCGCCGGGGTGGCCTGCCCTCCGGTCACTCGTTCGAGCAGTTGCGCCACCTCGCGCAGTTGCGCGTCCGGCGTGGCCGGGGCATCCGCGCCCCGTGCGCCCTCCGGCCCGGATGCTACTGCCCGTTCTGCCTGTCCTGCCTGCCCCGCACGTTCCACCGGCCCCGTCCCGTCGCGCAGGCCCCCC
>NZ_VRYY01000603.1 GCF_015731765.1 Nitratidesulfovibrio oxamicus | reverse complement strand
GCCACCACCCACTGGCAGGCCTGTGCCCGGCTGGCCGCCGCCTATCCGGCGGTGCGGGTGGAGCCGGACGCCATCTTCGTGCGGGACGGCGGCGTGGTGACCAGCGCCGGGGTGACGGCGGGCATCGACCTGGCCCTGCATCTGGTGGAAGAAGACCTTGGCCCGGCCACGGCCATGGAGGTGGCCCGGCTGCTGGTGGTGTACCGGCGACGGGTGGGCAACCAGAGCCAGTTCAGCGCGCCGCTGCGGGCTCAGGCGCGGGCCGGGGCGCGATTCGGCCCGCTGCACGTCTGGATGGAAGCGCGCCTGGGCGAGGACCTGGGCGTGGAACGTCTGGCCGGGCAGGCCCACATGAGCCCGCGCCACTTCGCGCGGGTATTTCCGCAGGAAACGGGCATGAGCCCGGCGCGCTACGTGGAGCAGTTGCGGCTGGACCGGGCGCGCGAACTGCTGGAATCGGGCGAATCGCACATGCAGACCGTGGCCGCTGCCGCCGGATTCGGCAGCGAGGAGCGGTTGCGACGGGCCTTCCAGCGGCGAATGGGTGTGACGCCCAGCCAGTATCTGGAGCACTTCAGCGGTTGAGGCGGCGCGCCGGGGCAGGAGCGCGCGTTGATTGTCCGGTGGTGCATGACGCCCTGCGGTTTCGCCATGGCGCGAACTGCGGGGCGTGTGTCGTTGTGGCGGGCTGGCGCGCGGGTGCATGCCGAGGGGGGCGTCGGCTGCGCCCGGCATGCGCCAGGCATGCAGCGACCCATCAACCGCGACAACCGCACAACCACGACAGGGAGCACCCATGACCACCTACGGCCTGTACATCTACGAACAGGTGGCGGAGCAGGATTTTGTCGGCCCGCAGCAGGTATTCGCCGCATCACGACACATCGCGGGCGGCAACGACACCATCGTGACCATTGCCGCACGGCCCGGGGCGCTGCGGGGGGCTGGCGGGCTGCGCATGATCCCCGACCACACCTTTGCCGACGCGCCGCCGCTGGACGTGCTGGTGCTGCCCGGCACCGCCGATGTCACCCGGCATGCCCTGTCCGACCCCGGCCTGCTGGAATGGGTGACGGCCCGGGCCGCCACGGCGCGCTGGGTGACGGCCGTGTGCACCGGCACGCTGATCCTGCACGCGGCGGGCCTGAGATCGGAA
>NZ_VRYY01000612.1 GCF_015731765.1 Nitratidesulfovibrio oxamicus | reverse complement strand
ACACAGGGACGCCATAGACAAAGAGTTCCAACGCCTTGAGCTTTTTGGCTTCGGGAAGGCGGCTAAGTTCCCAGGCGGTTTTCCACGAGTACTTGCTACCGCACCGACGGCATTTGAAACGGCCATCGGCGAGACGCCAAGCTCGGGTGTATGTGCACTTCGGGCATTCTCTCATGTCCAGACCTGCCTATCACAGGTCCGGTTTGGTTAGGTATTACCTAACTTTTTGTGTGTCAGGGCTTTCGTATTCGCCGTCAGCAACCCAGCACGCCAGTTCGGTATTGGCGTTGATGGTGAAAAGCGCCGTTCCGTGCAGATCACCATCCTCTGCCTGGTGCATCAACTGCCACCAGGGCGAGAAGTGGTCCCATGTGATGATGCCTTCAGGGGCGAGTGCCAGAATGGCTTCACGGGTAGTGGGCGTGTTGGGGTTCTGTTCGCGTTCAATGGCGTCGAACCTGTCCCACGCAGCGGCAAGGTGGTCCGCATGGGGTGAGGCGCCGCTCCATTGCAGGTTGCCTTTGAGTTCTTCAAACATTTGCGCCAACAACGCGGGGAATTCCCTAAGTTCGCCGAACTCGACGAGAGGAAACCGCACGTCGTTGATGAACAGGTACGGATTCTCAAAGAATCGCCAATCAACGAGTAGCGCTGCGTAGGGCCGACCAACGCGCTTGCTGACCACAAGAGTGACGGGAGAAAGAAAGGCGGCAGAAAGCCGGCCGATACCCTTTTCGCCAAGGCGGGCACGTTCTGGCAGCCCGTAACGATCTTCTACGGGGACGGGGCCAGCGACCTTGCTTTCTGTGCCTACCACAAGCCATTTGGAGCTTAGGGTTTCGGCATCCATGCCATGCCCGTTGTCGCAGATGGAAGCGACAACAACGTCACCAGAATGGATATGCAGTTCCACCCCGCGAGCGTATGCGTCGTAAGCGTTCTTCCACAGTTCGCTTACGGCGGTGGGGGCGTCTGCTATCTGGCCACGCCCCAAGTGGTCAATGGCTCGGGCGCGCGTCTGGAAGCTGGCTGTGTTCAACATAGTCAGGCCTGTATCAGGGCGCGATAAAAAAGAAAAGCGGGTGCTAACTTTAGCGGCCCTCGCCATCGGGAAGGGCGGCAAGCAACGGGCGTATAACGGCCATGCCGAGGCCTATGGGGACGGCATTGCCGACTTGCGCGCTGGCAGCCATGATGCCGCCTTTGAAAACGAACGTGTCTGGAAAGGTCTGGAAACGGGCGGCATGACGCACCGTTATGCCGTGATGCTGCGTGGGATGGAGAAAGCGCCCTTTGGAGGGGTTGGTACAGGCAGTGGTCATGGTGGGGCCAGGGGTGGCTGGATTGATACGGCCGTAAACATCCTTGTGGCCGTTATGATGCTGGTGGCAGGGGAGTACGCGGCAAGATTGCTGCCTGCTGCCACCATTGATGGGAGTGCTGCGGAATACCTCTACCATTTCAGGGCGGTGGTTGAGGTGGATGGCGTTCGGGTCGTCAGGCGAAAGTTCAGTAGAGAAAACCTGCGCTGCCGTACGCCAAGCTGGCCGACCCTCAGCGCATACCAGTGGATTTTCAGGGGAGAAGTGTGTGGGCGTTGGAGGCCATTCCGGGAGAGGGTTTGCTGCGGCAGCGCCGAGGATGAACACACGCCTGCGGTTTTGCGGAACGCCATAGTCGCGGGCGTTTAAAACCTGCGGGGGGGAAACGTGGTAGCCGGTTTTAGTCGCCAGTTTGTAAAATTGCTTCAGGTAGTCATCGTGCCTAGGCCAAAGTAAGCCGGGGACGTTTTCGACAAGAAAATAGCGGGGGCGAATGGCCTGCACATATTCAAAGTAGCGCAGCAGCAGGGAATTGCGGGGGTCATTCACACCGGCACCTTTGATTCGGTGCGTGGAAAAACCCTGACAGGGAGGTCCCCCCATGATGATGTCTACCTTGCCGGGGGCTAGGCCTGCGGCCTGCATGAAGTCTTCAGGAGAGATGGCGAGAATATCTCCCTCAAAAAGCAGGGGAGCGTGCCGTTGGCCTTCAATGAAATTGTGACGATACGTGGCCGCCGCATGCTGGTTGTTTTCAAGGGCCGCAACGACCTCAATGCCGAGATTGCGGGCGGCAAGGGTAAAACCTCCTGCGCCACAAAAAAGGTCGACCGCTTTAGCGGGCGTGTGGTGGGACGTACGTTGCGCCATATTGTGGAAACATCACTGTGGGCGTTGTAGAACCGATGGGGAGTATACCCAGAGGGCAGGTGAAAAAATAGCCCCCTTGAGTTATCGCGCTTTGCGGACGTTCATGGCCAGATGCCGTGGATGGTGTCCGGCGTTGAGCCTCAACGCGGTAGTGTCTACCCGGGGGAAGTGGCCCGCGTGCGCAACGGAGATTCGAAGACCGTGAAGGGAATGGTGGCGCGCATGGATTCCAGAAAGGCGCGCATCTCCCGTTCCTGATGCGGCGAGAACACGATCTTGAGCACGGCGTCCGCGCCGGGGCCGGTTGACCCCTTGCCCGTGCCGCCGGTGGTGCCGCCTTGCGTGCCGCACCCGTTCTGCGCCGCGCCGCTGCCGTCCGCATCATTGCCGTTCGTGCCGCCCCCCACCCCGCGATCAAGCACGGTCATGTAGCCCATGTTGTCCTGCGCCTCCAGCAAGAAGCGGAACATGGCGATGTGCCGGGGCGCGATGCGCGCGTACAGCCGCGACGATTCATGCGGTGGCGGCAGCGGGGGGGATGGCTTGCGGGGGCGTTTGCGGGCCACGGGGTCTCCTGCGGGTGGGGGGTGTGGCGGCGTGGGGGCATGTCGGGACATGCGGGACGCATCGGCCCCGCGAAGCGGGCGGGGCCTGTGCGATTCGCGGGGTGCCGGTACGGGGGAGGTGCCCCGGCATGGCCGCCGTGTCAAGGAGAAGGGCATAGGCAAACTGTCGGACCATCAGACGGATGTCCTGAGACTGTATGGAAGTCTGGACAGTTTGCGAGCAGGAGGTGTCTGGGGCGAGTCGCGCTTTTATAAATAATATTTATTTTTAATGTGTTGGATGTGAAATGCGCGGCAGGCTCATATTTTGCTAGGCGGGGTGTCGCACTGGATCCACCCGCACGTCGGGATGGAAGGGTGTCTACCGGCCAGACATCCGACAGCGCACATTTCATACTTTCAAGGAGCATATCATGCCCAAGATGACCCCCAGTGAAGCAATGGCTGAAGTCCTCGTGCAGGAAGGCGTCACGCACGTCAGCGGCATTCTCGGGTCGGCCTTCATGGATCTGTTGGACCTGTTTCCCGCCGCGGGCATCGATTTCATTTCGGTGCGCCACGAACAGACCGCGGGCCACATGGAGGACGCCTTTACCAGAATGACGGGAAGGGCGGGTGTCTGCATCGGCCAGAACGGCCCCGGCATCACCAACTACGTCACGGCGGTGGCCACGGCCAACATGGCCCACACGCCCATGGTCGTCCTGTCTCCCAGCGCGGGCAGCATCTCGGTGGGTTGGGACGGCTTTCAGGAATGCGACACCTGGAATCTGTTCAAGCCCATCACCAAGGCATCGCTGCGCGTGCCGCACCCCAAGCGCGCCGCCGACATCCTGCGCACCGCCTTCCGCATAGCCTACGCCGAACGCGGCCCGGTGCTGGTGGACATCCCGCGTGACTACTTCTACGGCGAACTGGACGAGGACATCCTGGCCCCGTCGCAGTACCGCGTGGCCCCCGGCGGCATCGGCAATCCGGAACAGTTCCGCGAGGCGGTGGAAGTGCTGAAGGCCGCCAAGCGCCCGGTCATCGTCTCCGGTCGCGGGGTTGTGGATTCCGGCGCGCTGGAAACGGTGAAGGCCCTGGCGGAACACCTCAACGCCCCCGTGGCCTGCACCTACCTGCACAACGACGCCTTCCCCTGCGACCATCCGCTGTGGACCGGCCCCATCGGGTACATGGGTTCCAAGGCGGCCATGCGCATCCTGCAGCAGGCCGACGTCATCCTGGCCGTGGGCACCCGGCTGTCCTACTTCGGCACGCTGCCGCAGTACGACATCAACTACTTCCCGAAGACCGCCAAGATCGTCCAGATCGACATCAACCCACGCCACATCGCCAAGACCCATCCCGTGGCCGTGGGCCTGTGCGCCGACGCCAAGGACGCCTCCGTGGAACTGCTGGCCCGCGTGCGCGAGGCCATGCCGAATCCCAGGCGCGACGATGCCGTGTACGCCATGGTCAAGGCGGAACTGGAGGACTGGTACAAGGAAATCGCCGCCATCGCCGACGAACCGGTGATGGAAGGCCGCATGCATCCGCGCAAGGCGCTGGACGTGGTGGGCCGCTTCGTCACCGAGCACAACGCCATCGCCACCACCGACATCGGCAACACCTCGTCCACGGCCAACAGCTACCTGCGCTTCCGCAACGCCAAGCGTTCGGTGGCCACGCTGACCTTCGGCAACACCGGTTTCGCCTATCAGGCGGGCCTTGGCGCGCAGCTGGCCTGCCCCGAGGACACGGTGGTGGCCATCGTGGGTGACGGCGCCTGGGGCATGAGCCTGTTCGAGGTGCCCACCGCCGTGCAGTACAACCTGCCGGTCATCGCCACCGTGTACAACAACGGGGCGTGGTGCGCGGAAAAGAAGAACCAGGTGGACTTCTACAACAACCGCTTCGTGGGCGCGGACATCTGGTCCAATTCCTACGCGGCCATCGCGGAAGCCATGGGCGCCACGGGCTACAAGGTGAACACCCAGGCCGACCTGGCCGATGCCCTGGACGCCGCCCGCAAGAGCCGCAAGCCCTCGGTCATCGAGATCATGACCGACGGCACCAGGCTGGCCCCGCCCTTCCGGCGCGATGCCCTGGCCCTGCCCACCCGCCACCTGCCCAAGTACGACCATCTGGACAAGCGGCACTTCGTCAAGTAGCCGCTGCTGACGCTGTTGCGATGCCCGGCCTTCCTCGCCGGGCATCGCCCCGCATCGGGATCTGGAAAAAGACAGGCCCGCCCCTTTGGGGCGGGCCTGTCGCATTGTGGGGCGGCTGACCGCATCCGATCCGCCAGGCACCGTCCGGTCAGGTCAGTTCCCCTGCCTGTCGCGAGAACGCACGGCATGGACGCCGTGCTTCTTCATCTTCTCGTACAGCGTGGCGCGCGAAACCCCCAGCGCGGATGCGGCCCTGGTGACATTGCCGCCCTGCTCGCGCAGGGCATTTTCAATGAGAGCGGCCTCGTTGTGGGCCAGAATGCCCGCAAGGTCGCTCCTGTCCTGCGGTAGCGGGCAAGGCGCGACAGGGCTGGTGTGGACCGGGCGTATTTCCGGGGGCAGGGCGCAGACGTCTATGGCGCTGCCTTCGCGCATGGTGGCGGCATGCAGGATGGCGTTGTGCAGTTGCCGGATGTTGCCCGGCCACTCGAACGATTGCAGCGCAGATACTGCGGCGGGGGTAAAGGTTACGCCCTCGTGCCCCATGCGAGCCAGAAAGTGATGCGCCAGAGGCAGGATGTCCTCCTTCCTGTCGCGTAGCGAAGGAATCTCTATGATGAATGTATTGATGCGATAATACAGGTCTTCGCGGAACGTGCCAGCCTGGACCATGTCCTTGATGTTGCGGTTGGTGGCCGCAATGAGCCGAAAGTCCACGGGTTCCGCCGTTACCGCGCCCACGCGGCAGATGGTGCGGCTTTCCAGTACGCGCAACAGCTTTGCCTGCGCCTGAAGGGGCATGTCGCCTATTTCGTCCAGAAACAGGGTGCCGCCGTCTGCCAACTCTATCTGGCCCATTTTCCCGCTGTGATGGGCGCCGGAAAATGCCCCGCGCACGTACCCGAACAGTTCGGATTCGAAGAGATCCTTGGGAATGGCCGCGCAGTTGATGCTGACCAGCGGCCCGGCGGCGCGCGTGCTTTCGGCGTGCAGCGCATGGGCTGCCAGTTCCTTGCCCGTGCCGGTGGCGCCCAGGACAAGGACCGGCGCATCCATGCGGGCGTAGCTGCGCAGACGGTCCTTGATCTGGTGCATGGAGGCGCTTTCGCCCTTCAGGCTGGCGAGCGAATACTGGGCATGCAGGGTGGCCGCCATGCGCCGCTTGTACTGGCTGAGCTTGTGCCCCAGTTGCTCTATCTTGTTGGAAAGGCGTTTCAGTTCGCTGGGGTCATTGAAGATGGCCTGCGAGATCATGCCGACAAGCGCACCCGCGGCATCGCGCACGGGAATGCGGTTCACCACCAGCTTCTGATCGGCCCGGGGGCCGGGGATGCTGCACAGGTCACCCATTTCCGCCTGGCCGGTGGTCATTACCTCTGGCGCGCGCGACGAGGGAATGACCTCGGTAATGTTCCTGCCGATGATGTCGTGGGGGCGCTTGCCCAGCAGTTCCGCATAGGCCTTGTTGGCAAAACGGATCACGTAGCTGGCGTCGCAATACAGAATGCCCATGGGTAAATGGTCGAATATCAGAAAGGTGACTGCGTCGTTGACTATGGCATCATGCGTTGTGGGCATGCGTAATCCTGTTGGCGGTGTGGCTTTACATTGTGTTCCAGGAAGCACATGTGCATGTGGGGAATGCGAGTGGCCACTGCTGTTCTTGCGGTTTTTTTGCCGCGCGTTCACCAGTTGTTCGCGCAGACGTATGGTAAACCGACACTATTTTGAAAAAATGTCTGGATGTTCGGACGGTTTTTTTGTGTCCCATGTTCTGGTGTTGTCGGGTTCGAGTTGTGGCGGTGCTGACAAGTAACCAGTTTCAAAAGATATTTTCAGTTTGTTCCAAAAGTCTCAAGCGACGGCATGTCGGTTGCAACTTACTCGCCCAGAACGCGCCGCCCCTGGCCGGGGGGACGCACGTTGCGGAAAGGCATGAAGGATACGGTGCCATGAAAACAAGATGGACTGTATCGTGTCGGTCATGGGCATGTGATGCACATGGTCGATGATGGAAACCCATGTAGCACAAGGAGAGAATCCATGAAAAGAGCAGCCATGCTGGTAGCCGCGCTCCTCATGACCGTCGCGTTGGCGGCACCCGTACAGGCGGCCTACGATGGGCCCAAGATCAAGTTCCGCCTGGCGCACACCACGCCTCCCGGTAACCATATCACCCTTGCCTACCAGAAATTTGCCGACCTGGTGGCGGAAAAGTCGGGCGGAAAGATCACTGTGCAGGTGTTCCCCAACGCCATTCTGGGCAGCGACCGGGTGCTGGTGGAAGGGGCGCAGAAGGGCACGCTGGAAATCGGCGTCAGTTCCACCCCGAACCTTGCCAACTTCTCCAAGCTGTATTCGGTGTTCGACCTGCCCTACATCACCTCGCCCAAGTTCCAGAAAAACCTGTACTCCGCCATTGATCCGGGCGGCACGCTGTACGACTACTTCCTGAAGGTGGCCAACGACGTGGGCCTGCAACCCATCATGTACGCGGAATACGGCTACCGCCACTTCGTGTCCGTAAAGCGCCCGCTGGGCAAGGCTTCGGACCTTGCGGGGCTGAAGATGCGCACCACCGATTCACCCGTGGAAGTGGGCGTTGCCAAGGCGCTGAACACCAACCCGTCGCCCATCGCCTGGGGCGAAGTGTACACCGCGCTGCAACAGGGCACCATCGACGCCGAAGGCAACACCTTTCCCCATCTGTTTGGCGCCAAGCACCATGAAGTGCTGAAGTACGCCATCACTTCCGCGCACAACTACGGCATGCAGGTGGCCATGGCCAACAAGGCATGGTGGGATGGGCTGCCCGACGCCGCCAAGCAGATCATCAACGCGGCCGCCCGCGAGGCCACCCAGTATCAGCGCGATGTGCTGTACCCCGAAAACGAAAAGGCCGCCCGCGAAGGCTTCAACAAGGCCGGCATCACCATTCACGATGCCACGGACGCGGAAATCGACGAATTCCGGAAGCTGACCCGCCCGGTGTGGGACACCGTGACCCTGCCGGCCGAACTGATCAAGCTCGTGCAGGACACGCAGAAGTAGCATTGCGCGTTTGGCCCGAAGGGGGGAGGGGCGAGCCTCCCCCCTGTTCTTTTGCCTGCCCGCCATCTTCCGGAGACCATGCACATGTCTGAAAGAAACACATTTTCCTGGGCAACCGCCAACGAGTGGCTGGAAAAACCCTTCCTGGTAGCGGGGCTGATGGTCATGATCCTGGCCATCACCTACCAGACGGGTTTCCGCTATTCCATGGCCACGATCAACGAAATGCTCAACGACGCGGGAACGGTGGCCTTCCTGGCCCGGTTCCTCGACGTCGAGGGGCTGAAAGCGGGGCTGCAACGTATCATCGGCTGGTCGGTGTGGTCCGAGGAACTTTCCCGCTACCTGTTCATCTGGATTTCATACCTTGCCGTTCCCCTGGCCATCATGAAGCGCAGCAACATCCGCGTGGACGTGCTGTGCGCCAAGCTGCCGCCGCGCGCGCAGGGCATGGCCTGGGTGGTGGTGGACGTGTGCACCCTCGTGCTGACGGGGGCGCTCTGCTACATGGGCTTCGGCCATGTGCAGATGCAGATCGCCATGCCCCAGACCACGCCTGCCATGGGCATCAAGTATTTCATTCCGTACATGATCCTGCCGGTGGGCTTTTTCCTCATGACCCTGCGTACCGTGCAGGATCTGGTGCGACAGGCGCGCACCATGCCCGCCTTGGACGTGGTGGGCGGGGTGGCCTGCGGCTTGCTGCTGTTCCTGCCGGTGCTGCTTTCCGACCAGTGGAGCGCGGTGTGGCTGCTGTTCGGCTACTTCGTGCTGTTCCTGCTGGTGGGGGTGCCCATTGCCTTTTCGCTGGGGCTTGCCACCATCGCCACGGTGCTCGGCGCGGGTACGCTGCCCCTGGAATACCTTGCGCAGATCGCCTTCGTCTCCATCGACAGTTTTCCGATCCTGGCCATTCCGTTCTTCATCGCGGCCGGGGTGTTCATGGGGGCGGGAGGCCTTTCGCGACGGTTGCTGGCCCTTGGCGATGAACTGGTGGGCGCGCTGCCCGGCGGCATGGCGCTTGCCACCATCGTGACATGCATGTTCTTTGCCGCCATCAGCGGCTCCGGCCCGGCCACGGTGGCAGCCATCGGCAGCATCACCATTCCGGCCATGGTCGAGCGCGGTTACGACAAGTTCTTCGCGGCCGCCGTGGTGGCGTCCGCCGGGTGCATCGGCGTGATGATCCCGCCGAGCAATCCCTTCGTGGTGTATGGCGTGGCCGCGCAGGCCTCGGTGGGCAAGCTGTTCCTGGCGGGCATCGTGCCCGGCGTGCTGTGCGGCCTGGCCCTCATGGCGGTGGCCTATTACATCTCGCAAAAGAAGGGCTGGCGCGGCGAGGCGCGGCACCGCGACTTCCGCTCGGTGATGCAGGCCATGTGGGATGCCAAGTGGGCGCTGCTGGTCCCGGTCATCGTTCTGGGCGGCATCTACGGCGGCATCATGACCCCCACCGAGGCGGCGGCGGTGTCCGCCCTGTACGGCATGATCGTGGGCCTGTTCATCTACCGCGAGATCACCTGGCGCAGGATGTGGGACTGCATGGTCGAATCGGCGCAGACGTCGTCGGTGATCATCGTGCTGATGGCCATGGCCACCCTGTTCGGCAACATCATGACCATCGAGCAGGTGCCCGACCACATCGCGGCCATGATCCTGGGCGTGACCAGCAACAAGATCGCCATCCTGCTGCTGATCAACGTGTTCCTGCTGTGGGTGGGCACCTTCATGGAGGCCCTGGCCGCCATCGTGATCATCACTCCCATCCTGCTGCCGCTGGTGACGCAGGTGGGCGTTGACCCCATCCACTTCGGGGTGATCATGGTGGTGAACCTGGCCATCGGCTTCATCACGCCGCCGGTGGGGGTTAACCTGTTCGTGGCCAGCAGCATCAGCAAGGTGAGCATCGGCGACGTGGTGCGGGCAGCCTGGCCGTTCCTGGTGGCCCTCATCGTCCTGCTCATGGCCATCACCTACATTCCGGCCATCTCGCTGTGCCTGCTGTAGGCGGAGGCTGCATGCGGACCATACTGCTGGATGATGCTCTCTACGCCACCATGGAGGCCGAACGTCTGGCCCGCACCGACGGGGGCCTGCCTGTCTGCCTGTGCGTGACCGACGGCTGCGGCGACCTTCTGGCTTTCGTCCGCATGGACGGGGCGGCGGAACGGTTGGTGCCCATCGTCATCGCCAAGGCGTATACGGCGGTGCGCATGCGAGCCACCACGGAAGCCTTCAGGACGCGACTGCTCGACGGCGGCCTGACCCTGAACGACTTCTGCGATCCGTTGCTGACCAGCCTGCCCGGCGGGGTGCCCCTGTTGGCGGAGGATGGCCGGTGTGTGGCTGCGGTTGCCGTGAGTGGCCGTGCGCTTGCCGACGATGCCGCGCTGGCGGCGACGTATGCCCGCCTGTTGCGGGAACGGTTGGACCCGGCCCGGGGAGCGGACTGAGGCCGGAGCCCGCGCATGCGTGCAATGCATGCCGGCGCCCATGCGCCCAAACAAAGGCCGCCCCTTCGGGGGCGGCCTTTTCTCGCATATGCCGTGCCGGCCGTGTGGCTGGGGAGGGGGCTAGAGAATCTCCACCCCGTCTTCGGTGACCAGCACCATGTATTCCCAGCGGATGCCGCCCCATTCGGGGTAGTACAGGCCGGGCTCCACGGTCACGATCATGCCGGGCTTCAGGACCATTTCGTTGCGCGGGTTCAGGCTGGGCGGCTCGTGGGTTTCGAGGCCGATGCCGTGCCCCAGCGCGTGGGTGAAGTGGGCGGCCACGCCCTGCGCCTCGAAGTGGGCGCGCGCGGCGCGGTAGGCGTCGGCCACGGGCAGGCCGGGGCGCATGATCCTTATGGCCGCTTCCTGGGCGGCCTTGGTCTGTTCCAGCGCGCGGGTGAAGTGCTCGGCAGGCATGTCGCCCACCCAGAAGGTGCGGGTTTGGTCCGAGTTGTACAGGTCCAGCCGCGCGCCCACGTCCACCAGCACCGGGCAGTTTTCGGTCAGGGGCACGTCGCCGGGGGCGTAGTGGGGCAGGGCGGCGTTGGGGCCAACGCCCACGATGCTGGAGAAGGCCAGTTCGCTGGCGCCATGCTCGCGGAAGAACTTTTCGATGTCCCAGGCCACCTCGGCTTCGGTACGTCCGGGCACGAGGATGCCGGGCACCCATTCCATGAGCTGGTGGTTCAGCGCCGCGGAACGGCGCATCAGCTCGATTTCCTCGGGTTCCTTGATTACCCGCATTTCCTCGACCATGCCGTCGGCCCGTTCCATGATCAGGCCGGGCGAGACCTTGTCGAAGAAGTCCAGGGTCACGGCGCGCGCCTCGAAGCCCACGGTGCCGCGCACCTTGTCCCTGAGCAGGCCGTTGATCTGGCCCGGCGCGTCTCCGGAATAGATGAACACGCGCTCTTCGGGCCACAGGCGGCGGGCCGCGTCGAGATAGCGGGGGTCGGTGCACAGCCAGTCGTTGCCGTCGGCGGTGACGATGAGGTACCCGGCGCTCTCGTTCAACTGCACATCGTGCAGTTCGAAGCCGGAAAGGTAGAACCGGTTGGCCGCGTGGCTGACCAGCAGGGCGGACAGGCCTTTTTCGCGCATGGCGGCGCGCAGGGTTTCGCGCCGCGCCTCGTAGCGTTGTGCATTCATGGTGGTCTCGAATCGGCTCGCCGGTCAGGCGGCCGCATTACAGCTTGTAGGTGGTTTCCTCTTCGCCGAGCACCATGCGCCCGGCCCATTCCACGCCCTGCATGACCGAATGGTCCATGTTGGCGGCCTCGTACTTCCACCCGCCGAAACGCCCGCGCGAATGGATGCCGTGCGCCTCCAGCCACGGCTGGAGGGTGCGCAGGGCGGCGTCGCGCCCCAGGGTGGGCACCGGGTAGCCGTAGTCCACGGCAATGGACCACCGCGACGCAATGCGCTCCCGCTCGTCCGGATGAAGCATGGAGGTGTTTACAAGTCCCTCCACGGTCTTGTCCATCAGGGTGTCCAATTGTTCCGGCTTGTGCACGGACCACGAGGTCTCGGCCATCAGGGCGCGCTGCTGGCCGGGCCGGGCCGCGTTGTTGGGCGAGTAGTTGTGGAAGTTGGTCAGGCGGTAGAAGGGGGCGTTGGATTCCGGAAAGTACATCCAGCAGGTGTCGTCATCACGCATGCCGTCAACGCCAACCCCGGCCACGTACACGCCGTTGCGGGCCAGTTGCCCGGCGGCGGCGCGCAGGTCGTCGCCCACCATGGCGGCGGCGGGCCCCGCGCCGATCTGGTCGCGGATCAGGA
>NZ_VRYY01000601.1 GCF_015731765.1 Nitratidesulfovibrio oxamicus | reverse complement strand
GCAAGCATGCGACGGGCGCGGCGCGTGCGGTGCGGGCCGCGCCTGCGCCCGTGCCGCGCCCCTTTGCCCTATTGTTATAATTCTGCCCCCACCAGCAGGCGGCTACGCTTGTCCGGCCTGTGAATGCCCTTTGCCCCGTGCATGCCCACCCCAGCGGAGTTTCCCATGTCCCACCCCGGCCCATCCCTCGTCCCAGTCACGCTCTCCCCCGTACCCGATCCCGCCGCCCCCCGCTTCGAGGCGGGCGTGGCGTTGCGCATCATCGCCCTGGCCACGTTCATCGCCCTTTTGTTCGTGGCCGCCATTCTCGGCGGAATTCTGCCACAGGTCCGTGCGGACGCACTCCGGGCCCGGCAGGGAGAACTGCACCACCTGGTGCAAACGGCCATGAAGCTGGTGGAGGGCCTGGACGCAAAAGCAGGCCGGGGAGAGATCCCCCTTGACGAAGCCAAGCGGCGCGCCGCCGATGCCCTTCGCCAGATGCGCTACGGCAACGGCGACTATTTCTGGATCAACGACGACCGCACCCCCTACCCAACCATGGTCATGCATCCCACCGCTCCCGCGCTGGAAGGCCAGACCCTGGACAAGCCCGCCTACAACCGTGCCGGCCACTGGCGGGCCGCGCCCGGCGCCCCGGCAACGGACTATCCCGGCGGCAACCGCAACCTGTTCCTGGCCTTCGTGGACGTGGCCCACCAACGCGGCGAAGGGCTGGTGGCCTACGTCTGGCCCAAGCCGAAGCAGGGCGGCGGCGTGACCGAGCAGACCTATCCGAAGGAATCGTACATCGCCTACTACAAGCCGTGGGGATGGATCATCGGCACCGGGGTGTACGTGGATGACCTGGAGGCGGAGGCAAGCAGCCTGCGCAACACCGTGCTGGCGGTCACCGCCGCCATTCTCGCCGTGGGCTGCGCGCTGACGGCGCTGGTCACGCGGTCGGTACGCACGCCGCTGCACGCGCTGGTGGCCTATGCCCGTGCCGTGGCGGCGGGCGATCTGGACGCGCAGCCACGCGGCGCATTTCGCGCCGAGTTGCGCGGGCTGAAGCAATCCATCGCCAGCATGGTGGAATCGCTGCGCATGCGTATCGAAGAGGCCCGTTCGCGCACCGACGAAGCCGCCGAGCATGCCCGGCGCGCGGAGGCAGCAACCGCCGAGGCCGAGGC
>NZ_VRYY01000600.1 GCF_015731765.1 Nitratidesulfovibrio oxamicus | reverse complement strand
GCGGGCAACGACGCGCAGGGCGGCCAGCACGTTGGCGGCGGGAATGGCGGCGGTGGCGCCATTTTCGCCCCCCGCACCGGCCCCGGCGCTCGCCCCCACGCCTGCCATGAAATCGAAGGCGTCGGTGAGCAGGCCGTCACCGGCCAGGATGGCCGTGGCTTCGTCGAACATCTTGTGGTTCGAGGGTTTGCCGCGCCGCAGGTCGTCGTCGTCCATGGCGGGCAGGTCGTCGTGGATGAGCGAATAGGTGTGGATCATCTCGATGGCGGCGGCAAAGGGCATCACCCGTTCCGCTGGCAGACCGAACAGCCCCGCGGTGGTCAGGCACAGCACAGGCCGCACCCGCTTGCCGCCCGCGTTCAGGCTGTATTCCATGGAGGCGCGCAGCCGAGCGGGAATGCCCCGGTCGGCCAGGCACGCGGCCAGATACCGTTCCACCACGGCGGCAGCATCGCGCAGGCGGGCCTTGATCTCACTCGGCGTCAGCATCGTCCCCCACCCCTTCAAAGTCCTTCAGTCCGCCTTCGGTGAACAGGCGGATCTCGTTGCGTGCAGTGCGCAGCCTGTCGCGGCAGGCGCGGGACAGGCCCAGCCCTTCCTTGTACAGGGCCACGCTGCGCTCCAGCGGCAGGTCGCCTGCCTCCAGCGCGGCCACCACCTCTTGCAGGCGGGCCATGGCGGCTTCGTAATCCACCGTGGCCCCGGCCTGTTCCACAACGCCATCAACGCGTTCAGGGGCGTCCGCCCCCGCGTTCTTTCGTGTGCGCGCGGCCATGCGTTACTCCCGTGTAGTCGCGCCCGTGTTCGCGGGCGCGTCATCCAGCAATACCTGAGGGTCCACCATGTCGCCAAGCACCGCCATGCCGAAATGCAGGTGCGGCCCGGTGACCCGGCCCGTGCTGCCTACCCTGCCGATGAGCTGGCCCTGCGCCACCATCTGGCCGGGGGTCACGTCCATGGCGGACAGGTGAAAATACATGCTGACCACGCCCATGCCGTGGTCGATGTACACGGAATTTCCGGCAAAATAATGATTCTCGGCCAGCGCCACCCGCCCTGCCGCACAGGCCTTCACCAACTCGCCCGCCTCGCCGCGCAGATCCAGCCCGCGATGCGGCGCGCGCGGCTCGCCGTTGAACACCCGGCGCAGGCCGAACAGGCTGGATACGCCGCCCGGCAC
>NZ_VRYY01000599.1 GCF_015731765.1 Nitratidesulfovibrio oxamicus | reverse complement strand
GGCGGCGTGGGCGCTGGACCTTGGCGCGCACGGGGTGAAGGTGGTGGGGGCCATCCCCGCCGGGTTGCCGCCCTTTTCGCTGCCGCCCGCGCCCGACGCGCAGGTGATGCGCAGCCTGTTCATGCCCGCCCTGGCCATTGCCCTGCTGGGCGTGGTGGAGGCGCTGTCCATCGCCAAGACCCTGGCGGGCGCGCGGGGCGAACAGGTGGACGGCAGCCGCGAATTCGTGGCCCAGGGGCTGGCCAACATATCCGCCGGGTTCTTTTCGGGCATACCGGGCAGCGGTTCGTTCACCCGCAGCGCCGTCAATTTCGTGGCCGGGGCACGCACCCGCTTCGCCGGGGCGCTTTCCGGGGTGATCACCTTGCTGGCCGTGCTGCTGCTGGCCCCGCTGGCCGCGTACATTCCCATTGCCGCGCTGGCGGGCATCCTGATGATCATCGCCTGGGGCATGATCGACAAGCACGGCATTGCCCTGGCGCTGAAGGCCACCCGGGCAGACCGCACGGTGCTGCTGACCACCTTTGCCGCCACCCTGCTGCTGGACCTGGAAAAGGCCGTGTTCGTGGGGGTGCTGCTTTCGCTGGTGCTGTTCCTGCGCAAGGTGTCGCGCCCGCTGGTGACACGCATGGACACCTGCGACAGCCCGGAATTGCAGGGGCTGCCCGCCGGACCATGCTGCCCCAACCTGGCCGTGTATTCCATCGAAGGCACGCTGTTTTTCGGGGCCGTGGACGAGTTGGAACAGCGGCTGTACGAATACGAGGATTTCGGCCACCGCGCGGTCATCCTGCACCTGCGCCAGGTGCACTGGGTGGACGCCACCGGGGTGCACGCCTTCCAGCAGTTTCTGCGCAAGTGCCAGCGACGCGGGGTGGCCCTGGTGCTGAGCGGGGTGAAACCCGCCGTGCGCACGGTGTTCGAACGGTCCGGTCTTGTGCCGCAACTGGGCGCGGGCAACATGGCGGAAACCCTGTCCGACGCGCTGGCCCTGTGCTACCGCCGCTACCTGAAAGGCGCGGTGTGCGACGCCTGCAAGCAGTCCAACGAGGGGCGCTGCCGCCGCGAACATCACCACGCCGGAGGCAGCGGCAACGCCAACGCAACGAACGGCACGGGCGAGGCGGCAGGGGGCGCGGCGGTTCCCGCCATCCTGCCGGATGCCCCTGCGGACGCCCATGCGGATGCGGGC
>NZ_VRYY01000598.1 GCF_015731765.1 Nitratidesulfovibrio oxamicus | reverse complement strand
CCCCGCACGAGGCCCCGGTGCCCGACGAACCCGCCGCCGCCTACGCCATCTGCGAGGCGCTGGCCCGCCACGCCGCGCCCGACACCATGGAGGCGCTGGTCTGCTACGCCGACCGCCTGCCCGTGGAATTCGGCGTACTGCTGATGCGCGATTCCGTGCGCGCCGACACCACGGTGGTGGAAACCCCCTCCTTCGCGCGGTGGGCGCAGGCCAACGCCCACGTGCTGCTGTGAGCGGGGCCGTGCACCCGGAGATTGCCGACTTCCGGCCCGGCAGGCGGCCCGGTGTGCCGGTTCCGGCGGGCTTGGCGGGCGGGATGTCTGGCGGGACGCTTGCCGGGGGAGTGCATGGTGCGCCTGTCGCGCCTGTCGTGCCTGTTGTGCCTGTCGCGCCTGTCGCGCCTGTTGTGCCTGTTGTGTCGGTTGCTGCCGGGGCAGTGGTCTCTTCCCCCGACGTTCCTGACTTCCCCGACCCTTCATCCCCCGCGGACAAGGCGCTGGAAACCGAGGCCCACGGACGCATGGTGCGCGCCCGGACCGCGCTGGTGCTGGACCATCCCTTTTTCGGTTCGCTGGCCCTGCGGCTGCACCTGAAGGCGGACCCGACCTGCGCCAGCCTGTGGACAGACGGCGTGACCCTGGGATTCAATCCCCGCCGGGTGGCGGCCCTGCCGGACGCCATGGTCACGGCCATGCAGGCGCACGAGGTGCTGCATGTGGTCTGCGGCCATCACGTGCGCCGCGACGGGCGCGACGAAGGGCTGTGGAACCGCGCCTGCGACTACGCGGTGAACGGCATACTGCTGGATGCGGGCTTCACCCTGCCCGCCGGGTTTCTGGATGCGCCGGAACACCGGGGCCGCACGGCGGAAGACATCTACGCCGTGCTTTCGCGCATGCAGGAAGAAGAGAAGGGCGGCGGCACGGGCGACAAGGCCCAGGGCGAGGCCGAGGCCAGCGGCGCGCGTTCCGGAGCGTCGGGAGACCAGCCGGAAGAAGCCCCGGCCACGCAACGCCGCAGCGACCCGGAACAGGCCCCGCCGGAACTGCCGGAAGGGGACGACGCGGACGGGCGCGGCGGCGACCGCACGGGCGATGGCGAAGGCCGCGACAATGTGGAAACGTCCTTTTCCGGCGAGGTGCGCGACCATCCCGCCTTGCAAGGCGACGCGTCCGACGCCGCGCGCCGCCGGGCAG
>NZ_VRYY01000597.1 GCF_015731765.1 Nitratidesulfovibrio oxamicus | reverse complement strand
CCACGGCTGCCGCCATGGCCGAGCCAGAGCCGCCCCGCCCCGCGCCAAAGGCCGCCCCCGCGCAGCCCCCAGCCGATCTGCCGGAAGTTTCCCCGGAAACGTCGGTGGACACTCCCCTGCCCGATGCGCCCGCGGAACCCGAGGTTGGCGACAGCCCCGCCGGGTATGCCGCGCGCATCGAAGCACTGGAGGCATCCCTGACCAACCTTGCCGAGCAGCGCGCCGAAGATCGCGCCGCCCGCGAGGCTCTGGAAACGCGCCTTTCGGCCATGGAATCGCTGGCCGACGCCGCCCCCGCACTTTCCGGGGACACGCTGTGCGAACTGCTGGAACCGCTGCTGGCGCGGGAGGACGGTCCGTTCGCCCCGCTGGTGGACCGCGTGCGCGCCGCACTGGCCGAAGACATGAATGCCCTCATCGAGGAACGCCTGGCCCCCCTGCGCGAACGCCTTGAAGCCGCTGTCGCGGCTGGTGACGCCGGCGAGGACGGGGCGGACGGCGTCACCCAGGCCGACCTGGACATGCTGGCCGCAGACCTGCGCGCCACGTTGCAGGCCGAAACGGACAAGGCCGCCGCTGCCGCCGCCGCGCGGATCATCCGCGAGGAAATCGCCGCACTGGCCGAGGCCCTGTAGGAATCGCCATTCCTGCGGGTTGAGGCAACCCGCGCGGACAGCACCGCAGTTTCAGGGGCGGGGCCGGGTCATCCGGTCCCGCCTTTTCACGTGCGCTGCCCGCCAGACGCCGTGTCGGCCAGCATTGCGTCCGGCATGACTCGCGCCCTGCAGCCCCCGTGTCCGCACTGCCTTGTCCTGTCCGCCCCCCCGCCCCCCGCCGGAATGAGCTTCCGTGCGTGGCCTCCGCGCGCTGCCCGCGCCGAACCTTCCGCCGGATGGCCCACCCGGTCGGGCCTCGACGGGCGCGGGCCGCGATGCTATAGACGCCTGAAAAAAGAGGGATGGCTCACCGGTTATTCCTCTTTCACCCGTCCGGTCTTCGTCCGCTGTGGTCGAGACCATTCCCCCACGGGCGGGTTTTCTCTTTTTTCACGGCTGCGCGGCGGCCCGCTTGCCAGCCGGATGTACCGGGCCGGACTTCCATTGGCACGCGGGCAAGGCCACCAGTTGGCAGCGCGGGCAATCGCCGGTCACCGGGCGCGGCCCGTGGTGGGGGAGCCGCGGGGCAGTGGCGGGATGGCC
>NZ_VRYY01000596.1 GCF_015731765.1 Nitratidesulfovibrio oxamicus | reverse complement strand
TTGCGGCGCGCGGCGCGCGCACCCTGTCCGGCGGCGAACTGCAACGGGTGCTGCTGGCCCGTGCGCTGGCCCAGGGCGCGGATACCCTGCTGCTGGACGAGGCCACCGCAGGGCTGGATGTAGCCCGCGCCCTGGACATCCTGGACCTGCTGCACGCCCGCCACCGGGCCGGAGAGCGTATCCTGGCTGCCGTGCACGACCTGAACCTGGCCGCCCTGTACTGTACCCGCCTGATATTCCTGAAGCATGGCCGGGTGGCGGAAGATGGCCCGGTGGAGCGCACCTTTACCGCCGACGTGCTGTCCGAGGTGTACGAGACACCGGTGACGGTGCAACCCCACCCGGTCACCGGCGCGCCGCAGGCCTGTTACGTGCCCGGTACCTTCCGGGCGGCGGCGGGTGCGGGGCTGCCCGCAAATCCGGTGGATGGCGCAGTGACAGGCTTGATGGGCAGCAAGCCTTCGCCTCAGAAATACGATGCGCCACCCCAGAAACCTGCATTGCCACTGCCCGGCTTTTCCGGACATATGCCCTCGCGCTCCACAACGTCCCCGGTGCGCTTCGGCGAACCCGAAATTTCCGCGCAGACAGCGCCCCTTCCCACAGGGACACAGGATGACTGACCGCATGCCCACCTTCGTCCATCAGGTCGCCACCTCCGTGGCGGCAACGCGCCTCCGCCCGTGCCGGGCGCTGGCTGCGGCCCTGCTGCTGCTGACCACGCTTGCCAGCGCCCTGGCCGCGTCCGCACCTGCCCATGCCGGACAGCCACGCGAGCAAGCCAGCGAACACCAGAACCAACAACCGGACAGACAATCGGGCGGGCAATCGGGCGGGCCGGTCTCCATTACCGACGATACGGGGCGCGAAGTGCACCTGCCCCACCCCGCCCGGCGCATCGTGGCCCTGTACGGGGCGTTCAACGAATTGCTGGCGGCCATGGACATGACCGACCGCATGGCAGCGCGCACCGCCGCCGACGAGAATCCCCCCGCCATCCGCGCCCTGCCGGTCATCGGCACGCACATGCGGCCCAGCCCGGAGATGGTGGCCGCCGTGGCCCCCGACCTGGTGCTGCAGATGGAGGGCCGCCGCGAAGCGGGCGAGGCCGTGGAAGGCCTGCGCGCCCTCGGCATTCCCGTGGCGGTGTTCCGGGTGGGATCGTTCGACGAGCTGTTCGGCGTGCTGCGCAGGGTAGGCGC
>NZ_VRYY01000595.1 GCF_015731765.1 Nitratidesulfovibrio oxamicus | reverse complement strand
TGGCCCGCTACTGGCCCGCCTGGGCGAGGCCCGCGTGGCCCTGCCCGGCGGCTGCGCCATCGGCGCGCGCCCCGTGGACCTGCACCTGACCGCGCTGGAAAAGATGGGCGCCACCTTCGACCTGGATTCCGGCTACATCCAGGGCCGCTGCAAGAAGCTGCGCGGCGCGCACATCCACTTCGACTTCCCCACCGTGGGCGGCACCGAAAACCTGCTCATGGCCGCCACCCTGGCCGAGGGCGAAACGGTGCTGGAAAACGTTGCCCGCGAGCCGGAAGTGGTGGACCTTGCCAACTTCCTCATTGCCTGCGGGGCAAGGATCGAAGGGCACGGCTCCAGCATCATCAAGGTACAGGGCGTGCCGCGCCTTGGCGGGTGCGAATACCGCATCATGCCCGACCGCATCGAGGCGGGCACCTTCATGGTGGCGGCGGGCATCACCGGCGGCGACCTGCTGCTGACCGACTGCCCCTTCGAGGAACTGGAGGCGGTCATCGCCAAGCTGCGCGACATGGGGCTGATCATCGAGCGCGAAGGCACCCGCGACGTGCGCGTGACCCACAACGGCCACCTGCGCGCCCGCGACGTGACCACCCGACCCTTCCCCGGCTTTCCCACCGACATGCAGGCCCAGATCATGGCCCTGATGACCATCGCCAGCGGCGCGGGCGTGGTGGAGGAGACCATCTTCGAGAACCGCTTCATGCACGTGCCGGAACTGGTGCGCATGGGCGCGGACGTCAAGCTGTCCGGCCACTCCGCCATGGTGCGCGGCGTGCAGAAGCTCATCGGCGCGCCGGTCATGGCCTCCGACCTGCGGGCCAGCGCATCGCTGGTGCTGGCGGGCCTTGCCGCGCAGGGCGAAACCCACGTCCAGCGCATCTACCACCTGGACCGGGGTTACGAGCGCATCGAGGAAAAACTGAACGCCGTGGGCGCGCGCATCACCCGCATGCCGGAATAGCCGCACACCTTCCGGGCGGGCCCGCCACGCGGCGCGGCCCGCCTTTTTTTGCACCCGGAAAACCCCGCAGGCAGCGCCAGCCATGCACCAGCCGTCCTCGCAGCCTCAGCCCCGACCGGAACCACCATTGGCTCCGCCACTGCTGCCGCCGCTGCTGTTCCGGCAGGCCTGCCTGCTGGCGGCGCTGGCCGGTCTGGCCGCGCTGCCTCCACGGGGCGAACCCGTATGGGCCGTCACGGCGGCGGC
>NZ_VRYY01000594.1 GCF_015731765.1 Nitratidesulfovibrio oxamicus | reverse complement strand
GCCCCCCACGGGCGGCAGCCTGCGCGTGGCCGGGGTGGACCTGCGGCGCGCACCCGCCGCCGCGCGCCGCAGGGTGGGTTACGTGGCCCAGAAATTCTCGCTGTACGGCCAGCTTTCCGTGCTGGAGAACCTGCGATTCTTCGCCAGCGCCTACGGCCTGTACGGCGCCGCGCGTGATGCACGGATGGCCTGGGCCCTGCGCGACTTCGACCTCTCCGACGTGGCCGACGCCCAGAGCGGCGACCTTTCGCTGGGCTACCGCCAGCGGCTGGCCATGGCCTGCGCCCTGATGCACGAGCCGGACATCCTGTTCCTGGACGAGGCCACCTCCGGCGTGGACCCGCTGGCCCGGCGCGAATTCTGGCAGCGCATCACCGCGCTGGCGGAGTCGGGCGTCACGGTCATCGTCACCACCCACTTCCTGGACGAGGCGGAATACTGCGACCGCATGGCCATCCTGGTGGGCGGCGAGGTGCTGGCCCTGGGCACCCCGGCGGAAATCCGCGCCCTGGCCCCAGCGACAGACGACGCAACGGACGGGTCCCGCGAAACTGCGGCGAGAGGCGACGGCCAGCGGAATGCATCAGGGCACGCCTCCGGCCAGGCCACCATAGAGCGGGCCTTCATCGCGCTGGCGGAGCGGCACAGGGCCAACGCGCCCGGCGTGACTGATGCGACTGATGCGACTGGTGCGACTGGTGCGACTTGGGCGGCTGGGGCGGCTGGGGCGACTGGCATGACAGGCGCGACTGGTCATGCCGCGCCGTCTTCCGGACCCGGCATGCGCCCCCTCTCCGGCACCCCTGACTCCGATCATCCCGCCCCCGCCGGGCAAACGCAGGACATCCGCCCCACCCCCCTGCGCGGCCTGCTGCTGCGCATGCGCGGCCTGTTGCGCAAGGAATGGCTGCAAGTGGTGCGCGACCCCAGCGCCATCGCCATCGCGCTGGTCATGCCGGTGGTGCTGCTGCTCCTGTTCGGCTACGGCATCAGCCTGGACGCCCGCGACGTGCCCGTGGCCATCGTGGCCGACGACCTCGGGCCGGAAGCCATGGAGTTCGCCGCGCGGCTGCTGCTGGCCGACACCTTCCGCCCGCGTGTGGCCACCGACATGCGCCGGGCGGAAGAAGACCTGCGCGCCGGGCGGGTGGACGCCATCGTGCACCTGCAATCCGACTTTGCCCGCCGCCTTTCGGATGCGACGGGCAGC
>NZ_VRYY01000593.1 GCF_015731765.1 Nitratidesulfovibrio oxamicus | reverse complement strand
GGCAGGCCGCATCCCGCGTCGTCGGCGGCAAGGGCGGCCCGCGCCGAGCCGACGAAGGCGCGCAGGGTGGCCGCATCCAGCAGGGCGGCCCGCCCGTCGATGCACAGGATGTCCCGCCCGGAAAAACCGGATGCGCCGTTGGAAATATTGGGCCAGACAGCGCGGGCTGACGCAAGGTCGCCAGCGGCCAGCAGCGGCACCGGCCATGCGGCGCGACGTTGCGCGAGAAATTCCGGCAGGGGCAGCAGGGAAAGCCCGTAACGGCGGGCCACGGCGCGGGCCATGTCCCCTTCGCCGCATACGGCCAGCGGGACGTGAGGCAGGGCGGCGCGCACCGCGTCCAGCACGCGGCAGGGCGCGGGAATACCGGCCATGCGCAGGTGCGGCCCGTCGGTGTGCTTGGCGGCTTCAGGCGCATCCGGCACATCCGGCACATCTGGCGCGCCTGATATGCCCTGCCCTTCGGGCGGCAGCACCACCACGCAGGCAAGGTCGGCTGGGGCAGCCACGTTCCCCGCGTCGGGGGGGGCGTGGACGGCCACGTCCGCCGGGGTGCAGGCCGGGAACGGGGCGTCCCCGTCCAGCAGCAGGCGGCAGGTGGCGAGATCCCACGGTTCGTCGATGTCCACGCCCTGCCGGGCGGACAGCACGTGGGCCAGTGGTTCCGCCGGGGGCGCGGGAATGTCGGTCATGTATTGCCGGAACCACGGCTGCACGTGGTAGTAGGGGCGGTTGCAGGTGATGGAAAACGCCCCGCATTGCAGAAACCGCTCGCCGTCCGGGTGACCGTGTTCCGGGTGGCCGTTTTCCGGTCCTGGTTCGTTCGAACCTGCCCCTTCCGTCGGGGGCGGTCCGCCGTCTAGCGGGCGGAAGTCCGGGGTCAGGAATTCCAGCGACACGGCGGGCAGCCGGGCCACGGTCTGGAGCGAGGGGCGGTTGGCCGCCGCCAGCCGGTCCACGGCGCGGCGCATCTCGTCGGGGTGCAGGCAGGGGTGGGTGGCCGAGACGGACAGCAGAAAGTCGGGCACGCGCCGCTCCACCAGCAGCATCCACACCTGCGCGAAGACCCATGCGTCCAGCGGCGAGGCCTCGTCCGTGGCCAGTTCCGCCGGGCGCAGGAAGGGCACGTCGGCCCCGGCGGCGCGGGCCGCCGCCGCGATGTCCGGGCAGTCGGTGTTGACCATGACCCGCGAGACGGACTCCACCGATCGGC
>NZ_VRYY01000602.1 GCF_015731765.1 Nitratidesulfovibrio oxamicus | reverse complement strand
CGGGCTGGATGGCCCGCGCATCGCCCCGGTGCACGTGGCGCTCAAGCAGCAGGGTGGCGCGCATGAGCAGGCGCGGGTCCGCAGCGATGGCCGCGTGCGAGGGCAGGCGCATGAGCGGGATGGTGCCGGGGTTGGATTGGGCCGTGCCGTGCGGTTCGCCGTCGTCCGGTTTGTCGCCCGTCCCCCGTGCAGCATCGTCAGCCGGGGCCGCATCCCATTCGGTCACCCGGCCCATGCGGGCCGTGCCGGGGATGGAGTCGAAAATTTCCGCAAGGGGGGGCAGCAGGGCGGCGTCATGGGCGTCCGCTCCCACGGCCTCCACGGCGGCGTCCAGCGCGCAGGCCGCGTCCAGCAGGGCGCGCTCGCCCATGCCCCATACCAGCAGATCGGCCTTGGCATCCATGAGAATGGGCCGCCGCAGGGCGTCGGTCCAGAAATCGTAGTGGCTGATGCGCCGCAGGGACGCCTCTATGCCGCCCAGCACCACGGGCAGGCCGGGAAAGGCCTGGCGCGCCAGGTTGGCGTAGACGATGGCCGCCCTGTTGGGGCGCGCACCGGCGCGGCCGCCGGGGGTGAAGGCGTCGTCGTGGCGCTTTTTCCGAAAGGCGGTGTAGTGGGCCAGCATGGAGTCGAGCGAGCCCGCGGAAATGCCGGTGAACAGGCGGGGGCGGCCCATGCGGGCCACATCGTCCGGAATGTCCCAGCGGGGCTGGGCCACGATGCCGGTGCGAAAGCCGTGCGCCACCAGCCAGCGGCCCAGCAGGGCCATGGCGAAGGTGGGGTGGTCCACGTAGGCGTCGCCGGAGACGAGCAGCACGTCCAGCCTGTCCCAGCCAAGGTCGCGCATCTCGCGGGTGGTGGTGGGCAGAAAGGCGGGCTGGGGCAGGGGGGTGCGTCCGCGTTGCGGAACGTACGTCCGGGGGCATGTCCCGGATTGCGCCGCGTGGCGCGGCATGGTGCCGCCGGGTGTGGCGCGGCGGTGGTCGTGGCTGGAATGTCGCATGCGCGGACTATAGTGGCGGGCAGGGGGGCAGGCAAGGACAAGGGTTCGATTACCGGCAGGGGATGGCCGTGGCGGAGGGTTGATGCGGACGGCGGGGGCTGATGGGGGTGGTCGGTCTTGGGGCGGTTGCCTTCGCCCCCGGTTTCGCGCAGTATGCCCAGTGCCCCCCGATACAGGGGGAACCCTGCGAGGATGCCATGCGCAAGGATGATGCCGACGGGGCCGTTCTGCCCTGCCCCAGTTCCCCGGATCATGCACCGGAACATGCACCGGATTACGCGCCGGGGCGTGCATCGGACCGCACCGCCGTCACCGGGTGCGGCCAGGATGTGCCGTGCGCCTCCAACGGCGAGTGTGCCGGCGTGCCCGGCAGCGTGTCGGGAACGGTGCCCCTGTCCGACGCCGGGCAGGACCGTTTGCGGCAGTTGGAGGAGGAGAACCGCCGCCTGCGCAAGGCCCTGGGGTTGCGCTCCGACGATCCCGTGCCGTGCGGCGCGCCTGTCCACCCCGGCATAACTGGCCCGTCTGGCCCGTCTGGCCCGTCTGGCCTGTCTGGCCCGCCTGGCCCGCCTGGCCATTCCGGCCTTCACTCTCCTTCCGCTCCCTCCGCCTCCCCCTATGGCGACACCCCCTCGCCCTGCCTCGCGTCGGGCCGTTGGGCGGGCAGTCCCCTTGCCCCGAGCGACGTGGCCGACCCCCTCGTGGAAATGGCCGCCCCGGCTGCGGATGGCCTGGTCAACGCCTACGTTTCCGACATCGACACCCACGAGGTACTGCACGTCAACGCAGCCCTGCGCCGTCTTGTGGGCGACTGCGAGGGCCGCCTCTGCCACGAGGCGTTGCAGGGCCGTGACGCCCCCTGCTCCTTCTGCAACAATGGCCGCCTGCGAGACGAGCCGGAAAAGGCCCACGTCTGGGAATTCCGCAACCCGGCCCTGAACCGCTGGTTCCGCTGCATCGACCGGCTTGTGCCGATGGGTGACGGGCGTGTGGCCCGGTACGAACTGGCGGTGGACATCACCGACATGAAGGAGACGGAAGAGGCCATGCGCCGCTTCCGCGCCGCGCTGGACGCCACCGCCGAGGCCATCTTTCTCATCGACCCGGCGACCGGGCTGCACGTGGACGTCAACCGGGGGGCCTGCGCCCTGCTGGCCCGCACCCGCGAAGAACTGCTGACGCTTGGCCCCTGCGACATCAATCCCACCCTTACCCGCGACCGTTGCCTGGAAATATCGCGCACCGTGCTCGGCGGCTCGCCGCTGCTGAACCAGGAAACGCACTATTGCCGGGGCGACGGCACCGTGGTGCCCGTGGAACTCAGCACCAGCGCCTGGCATTCCGCGCGCGGGAACCTTATCGTGGCGGTGGCGCGCGACATTTCGGAAAGGGTGCGCGCCCGCAACGAAATGCAGTTGCGCCTGCTGTACGACCGGGTGCTGTCCACCTGCGCGCGCGATCTGCTGGCGCGCCCCTGCGCCGACGACACGCTGCATGTGGTGCTGGAAAGCCTGCGCGAGGCCGCCGGGGCCTGCCGGGTGTACATTTTCGAGAATCATGACGACGCGCAAGGCAACCTGTGCTGCTCGCAGCGCTACGAACGCTGCGCGCCGGGTGTGCCACCCCAGATCGACAACCAGTTGCTGGCCAACGTGCCATACGCCACCGTCATTCCCCGCTGGGAACAGGAACTGGAGGCGGGCCGGGTGATCCGGGGGCCGGTGGCCACCTTCCCCGAATCGGAACGGGTGGTGCTGGAGGCGCAGGGCATCCGTTCGCTGCTGGTGCTGCCCATCGTGGCGCAGGGGCGGTGGTACGGGTTCATCGGCTTTGACGACACCCGCAGGCCCAGGGTGTGGGAATCGGTGGATCTCAAGTTTTTGCAGACGGCGGGCGAGATCATCGGCGCCGCGCTGGAGCGCCGCAGGACGGAACAGACCCTGGCCGAATCGGCGCGCGGGCTGGAAGAGGCCAGCCGGGCCAAAAGCGAATTTCTGGCCAACATGAGCCACGAGATTCGCACCCCGCTCAACGCCATCATCGGCCTGACCGAACTTTCATTGCAAGAGCACCTGCCTGCTGACGTGGCCGAAAACCTGCGTGCGGCGCTGGTTTCGGCAGAGGCGCTGTTGGGCATCGTCAACGACCTGCTGGACCTTTCGCGGGTGGAGGCGGGCAAACTGCGCCTTGAGTGCATCGACTTTGCCCCGGCGCGGCTGGTGCGCGGGGTGATGCGCGTCATGGAGCACACGGCGGAACGCAAGGGCCTGTCCCTGACCCTGCACATAGACCGCGACGTGCCCCGCCACCTGCGCGGCGATCCCGGCAGGCTGCGCCAGGTGCTGGTGAACTTCATCAGCAATGCCATCAAGTTCACCGACGAGGGTGGGGTGCATGTGGCGGTCAGCCTGGCGGTCAGCCTGGCGGGCGGGCCGGACACCCCTGATACGCCGGACTCCCCCGATACGCAGGATACCCCTGATACGCAGGATACCCCTGATACGCAGGATACCCCCGCAGCGTCCGGCATGGGGGGCGGCGTCACCTGTTCCGCGCCCCGTGCGGCTCATGCGCCCGACACGCCATCCGGGATGCTTCCGGACGGCAACACGCAGTGGCTGTGTTTTTCGGTGCGCGATACGGGCATCGGCATTCCGGACGACAAGCACGAGCTTATCTTCGAGAATTTCCGGCAGGCGGATGCCACCACGGCGCGGCGGTACGGCGGTTCCGGCCTTGGCCTTGCCATCTGCCGCAAGTTCACGGACATGATGGGCGGACGCATCGTGCTGCACAGCACGCCGGGGCAGGGCAGCACCTTTCGCGTGCTGTTGCCCTTCGGCACGTGCGCGACGAACACACCTTCCGCTGCGCCGGTGGTACAGCCGGATGCGGATGCCCACGGCGCGTATCAGGTGATGGAGCATGCCCGGGAGGCAGCGTGGCCCGGCGGCGCACCGGCAACGGCTCGCGTCGCCCCGTCCATTCAATCCGCGCGAGACGGGCAATCCGCGCGAGCCGTCCGAGCCGTACCGTTCGGGCAGGCCGTGCCGCCCGGATCGTCCGATCTCCCCGCGCTCTCCCGGCCGATGTTCTGCCCGTCATCCCTCCAGACAACCCGCGAACCGTTGCGGGTGCTGCTGGTGGAGTCGGACGACGTGAATCGCCATGCGGTCAGCCGCGCCCTGTCGCGCGGCGGTCACCATCCCGTGACGGCAGCCGCCGGGCGCGAGGCGCTGGACGTCGCCCGCGTGCAGCGTTTTGACCTGGTCATCACAGACGCGCTCCCGCGGGACATGGACGGGGCCGACGTAGTGCGCGCGCTGCGCCGCCTGGCCGATGCGGCCACCCCCTCCGACGTGCCGGTGCTGTTCATGACCGGCGACCCCGCTGGTGTGGACCACGGCGCGCTGGATGCGGCGGGCGGGGTGTCCGTGACCCTGAAGCCGGTACGGCTGAAGACGCTGCTGGCCGCCGTGGAAGGCATGGTGGGCGGTGCCGGAGAGGATACCCTGCGCCGTTCGTCCCCCGCGCCGGTGGACGAACTCCCGGTGTTCAACGCCGCCACGCTGCTGATGGGCGGCGACGAGGCCTCGCTGCGCTTCCTGCGCCAGTCGGGCACGCTGCGCGAAAGCCTGTGGTCGGCCATGGACCGGGGCAGCCGGGTGGAGCTCATTGCCTTGTCGCACCTGCTGCGCCTGGAGGCGGAGGCCATCGGCGCCGAACGGGTACGCCAGATGGCCGAGCGGTTGGAACTGCGCACCCGCGCCGCTGGCGCGGAAGAAACGCGCCCGGTGTTCATGCTGCTGATGGATGTCTTGAACCAGTTGGAGCATGAACTGCGCAAGGTGCAACGCGCCACGCCTCCGCTACAGGCAGGGGGGGATGCCGGGCAGGGTGCCGGGCAGGACGCCAGACAGGGTGCCGGGCAGGACGCCAGACAGGATGCAGGGCCTGCTGTCGGGTTTGATGTCGGGGTTGGCGCCGGCTCTGGGGAAGGCTCTGTGGAAGGGCCGGGGGAAGGACCGGGTTCGGGCGAAATGGCGTAGCCGCCTTGTCCGGCGATTTCCGGGCCAGCAGGGCCGAACCGATGCGTTCGGACCCGCGTGTTCGGGCCGATGCGCTGGCAAGGCACGCTGCGCCGATCAGGCGATCACGACATGTTTTTGCAAAAAGAAACGGGCCGGTACAGTACCGGCCCGTATCGCGTTTGAGGGGGCGCCGTTGCGCCGTGGCGGCGCGGGGCAGGCTATTTGGAGGGGGGCTGGATGAGCGGGGCGGAACCCATGCCGCCCATGCCCTTGGGCATGTCCTTGGGCATGGTGGCGCCTTGCCCGTCCTTGGGGCCCATGCCACCGCCCATGCCCATGCCGCCCTGGCCGTGGTGGGCGCGGAAGGCGTCCCACTCCTCGTGGGTAAGGGCGCCGCTGCCGTCGGTATCGATGGCGTCGAAGGCGGGCTTCTTCATCTGCGGGAACGCGACGGAAAATTCCTCCCAGGTCACGCTGGCGTTGCCGTCCTTGTCCATGGCGGAAAACTTGTCGTCGGCCTGGGCCGTGGCGGCGCACAGCAGCATGAGGGCTGCCGGGATGATGCGTTTCATGGTGCCTCCTGCGGGCTTCGGGTTGTGGTCGCGGGCGTGCGCCCTGTGCGCCCTGTGCGCCCTGTGCGCCCCGTGCGCCCCGTGCCGAGGACGGGGGCGGCGCATGCTCCGTACCGCCATGTATAGGCCCGTGGCGGTATTGGTCAACAGTGCACCGCAATCCGCATGCGGGCGCAAGAAAGGGCGCATGACCATGGTCATGCGCCCTGTGCGTTCTGGCTCCCCGGGACGGACTTGAACCGCCAACCTAGTGATTAACAGTCACCCGCTCTGCCAATTGAGCCACCGGGGAACGTGGCCGTCGTTGCGGCGAAGAAGGTGTGTATGGCGAAGCGGCTTCTTTGTCAAGCGCGCGGCGCAGGTTTCCGCCCGGGCGCAGCCCTCGCGCGTCCCTGTCACAGGGTGCGGGCGCCCTGCGGGCCGGGCTGATCGGACCGGTCTGCCGGGGGCGGCGCGGTGCGCAGCACCAGCCAGCCGCATATCCCGGCCACCAGCGAGGCGGCAAGGATGCCCACCTTGGCGTAGTCCAGGGTGCGCGCGTCGGCATAGGCCAGTTGGGCCACGAACAGGGCCATGGTGAAGCCGATGCCCGCCAGCAGGGCTATGCCGTACACATGCCGCCAGGTCATGTCGCGGGGCAGCCGGGCGAGGCCCAGCTTGACCGGCAGCCACACGGCGGCCAGCACCCCGAGTTGCTTGCCGAAGAAGAGCCCCGCGGCCACGCCCATGGTCACCGGATTGCCGAGGCCGCCCAGCAGGTCCGCGTTGATGGATACCCCGGCATTGGCCAGGGCGAATACCGGCATGATGCCCCAGGCCACCCACGGGGCCAGGGCGTGTTCCAGCCTGCGCAGGGGCGTTGCGGCATGGCGGGCGGCGGTTTCCATGGCCTCCACGGCGGCATGGCGATGACCGTCGGCCAGAAGGTGGGCGTCGGCCTTGCCGTTTTCCAGGGTGCCCAGCAGGCGCCGCCCGGCGGAAACCAGATCGCCGGGGGTGGCCCGAGCGCGGGCGGGAATGCAGAAGGCCAGCAGTACGCCTGCCACCGTGGCGTGCACGCCCGACTTCAGGAAGGCCACCCAGGTGACGGCGCCCGCCAGCACGTAGAACAGGGTGCGCACCACCCCCAGGCCGTTGCCCAGGGCGGCCACGGCCAGCGCGGCAAAGCCGATGCCCAGCGCCACCAGCGAGATGTCCGCCGTGTAGAACAGGGCTATGGCCAGCACCGCGCCGATGTCGTCGGCAATGGCCAGGGCGGTCAGGAACACCTTGACCGAAAGGGGCACCCGGTCCCCGGCCAGCGAAAGCACGCCGAGGGCAAAGGCGATGTCGGTGGCCATGGGCACGGCCCAGCCCTGCGTGATGCCGGAAGGGTGGCCCAGGTTGAAGGCCAGGTAGACCAGCGCCGGGGCCGCCATGCCGCCCGCAGCCGCCAGCACGGGGGGCAGGGCCTGGGCGGGGGTGGCCAGTTCTCCGGCCAGCATCTCGCGTTTGATTTCCAGACCCACAAGAAAGAAGAATATGGCCATCAGGCCGTCGTTCACCCAGAGGATCAGCGGCTTGCGCAGTTCGTAGCCTTCCGGCCCCATGGCGAAGGGGTGCTGCCAGAATGCATGCCATGCGGGGGCCAGGGGCGAATTGGCCGCACACAGCGCAAGCACGGTGCAGGCAAGCAGCATGATGCCGCTGGCTGCCTCGATGCGCATGAAGGAAAGAAAGGGGTCGATCAGGCGATCGGCAGGGGTCGCAGGCCGTGCGTAAGAGGATCGCAGGTCGTGACCGGTGTCGTGCGTCATGTGGACTCCAGTTGACGGGTTGAAGATGTAACTTTTTATAATATGCACACATTGCAGACAGTCAAGAAAATTTGGGCATGATTGTTGCGCGTGCTGCAATCCGTATGGGGGTTGTTGGCGTACATCCACCCGACATGATTGTCGGGATGGCAATTGGCATGCGCGGCGCGCGACGCGCGGCAGGGGCGCAAGGGCGGCGGCGACGAAGCGTGACGGGCGGGGCGCGAAAACCGGATTGACGGACCGTCGGATTTGGGGGGCATGGGGGGGCGGGTTGCCGGTGCGATGGGCCGGGTGCGCGCGGGGGGCTTCCCTGATGGCTGGCGATTCGGGTATGGTGCAGGTGTGGAAAACCCTTCTGCATGGAGGTTCCGCCATGAAGCACGATCATCTGGACATTGCGCGGGAATACTCCGCGCTGCTGCGGACCGACGAGGCTGATGACCGGCAGCCGGGTTCCTTCCGCCTGCCGCACGGCGAGGCCGGTTGTTCCGGCGAACAGGGCGCGGGGGGCGAAGGCCCGGCCATTCCCCGCGTGGTGCCGTCGCACGAGGACGAGCGCGCCGGGGGCGTGACGCCGGAGGAACTTTCGCTGTGGGGCGCGGGGCCGCGCATCGTGGTGCCCGCCCTGCTGGCGCAACTTGGCGGGGCGGGGCTTACCCTGGCCCTGCCTGGCCCTTTCGGCATGGAAATGCTGCCCCACTGGGCCTGGGTGCTCATGGGAATGTGCGCCCTGTCGCTGGGCACGCTGGCCGTGCGCCGTGCCTGGGCGGAACTGAAGCCGGGCCGACAGGAGGGGCGGCTGGTCACCGGCGGCCCGTACCGGATAACCCGCAACCCCATCTACGCGGGGTGGATTCTGGGCATCTTGCCGGGCATCGCGTTGTGTTTCGCCTCGTGGCCCATGCTGGCCGGGCCGGTGGTGGCATGGGCGCTGTTCCGCGAGACGGTGGTGGTGGAGGAATCGTTCCTGGCCGCCCGTTACGGTGACGCATGGGACCGCTACGCCACCCGGGTGAACCGGTTGTGGCCCAACCCGTTCCGCATGCAGGACTGACCGGGCGTCGCATCAGGCTTCATGGCCGCGTCCATGGAGATATCCGCAGGATGGCCCGCAGGCTTTCCAGACCGGAGGGACCATGTTCCCGACGTTGCGCGCGCTGTTCCGCCCCCACCGTCCCCGGTGGGATTGGACGCAGGTGGAGGTGACCACCCGCTGCGATGCGGCGTGCGTCTATTGTCCCCGCACCGCCTGCGGGGGCGGATGGCGCGACGAGGACATGTCCATGGCGCTGTTCCGGCGGGTGCTGGTCGCCTGCCGGGGGGCGCGCCATCTGCACTTGCAGGGATGGGGCGAGCCGCTGCTGCATCCACGGTATCCTGACATGCTGGCAGAAGCCGTGAAGGCGGGGTACGTGGTGGGGCTGACCACCAACGGAGTGCATCTGGATGCAGGCATGGCCGGTGTGCTGGTGGATGCCGGGGTGGACATGGTGGCCCTGTCGCTGGCGGGCATCGGTGCCCGCAACGACGCGGTGCGGCGGGGTGCTCCGACCGCACGGGTGCTGGCCGCCCTGGATGCCCTGCGCGAGGCCAAGGCACGGGCGGGCAGCGCGCTGCCTCGCGTGCATCTTGCCTACATGCTGCTGCGGCAGGACGCGGAAGGGCCGGAGGCTCTCCCCGCATTGCTGCGCGGGCGCGGCGTGGAAACGGTGATCGTGTCCACCCTGGACCACGTGACCTCCCCGGAACTGGCGGATGCCGCATACGCCCATGCCGAGGCGGACGAACTGGCCGCGCTGGGGCGGCGGCTGGAAATGGCGTGCGCGGCTGCCGAGGCGGAGGGCATCCGGATGGTCTGGCGCCTGCCCCTTCCAGCGTCACCGCCCGTACACCTGGCCGTGCTACCGGCCACGCGACCCGCCGACGCCCCCCCGTTCATGCCTGACCACTCGTTCGCACCGGATCATCCGTTCACGCCGGGGCACAAGCCGCCGGAACTCTGGGATCTGCCCGGCGACATGCTGTGCGCGCTGGCGGCGCGCGAAGGGGATTCCTCGTGTACCGAAAACGTGGGCCGCGCCGCCGTGATAACCGTGGACGGCATGGTGGCCCCCTGCGTGTTCGCGGCGCTGCCCCTGTGCGGTGGTCGCCCGCGTGACGGCAGTGGCGCGGTGGCAGCCGGGCGCATGCTGTTCGGCAGCGTGGAGGACGCCCCCCTGTCCGAACTGTGGCGCCGCCCGGCATATGCGGCGTTTCGGGCCGCCCATGCGCGGGGCGTCCCGCCACCGCCCTGCGAGGGGTGCATCAAGCTGCGGGTGCACTGAGGGCATTCACCCTGCGTGCACGCGCTTCTCCCTTGTGCCGCTGCGCGGCAGCCAGGCGCTTTCCGTCACTCCCGGCTTGCCGCCCCGCCAATTCCCGCCAGCCTTGCCAGCCTTGCCGACTCCGCCCCCGCAATCAGTTCTGCCAGCCCTGTTCAGTCCGGTTGCGGGGGGGCTGCCGCCAGCCGCCTGCGGATGAACACCTTGGCCGCCTCCATGGAGGCGAACACCATCGCACCGAAGGCGGTGATGATGCCCATGGTGCGCCCGTCGGGCATGTGGATGCCGAAGGCCTCGCGCACCGGCGCGAACTGTATCAGCACGGCCACCAGCGCCACCTCCCAGACGATGGACAGCAGCAGCCAGCCGTGCGGCGGGGCCTGCACGATGCCGAAGCGCATGGACCGGAAGTTCAGCGCGATGACCATTTCCACGATGATGAACAGGAAGAACATTTCGGTGCGCGCGGTGCCGATGTCCGCAAGATCGTGCAGGAACAGGGCGAAGAACAGCGGAATCTCCAGGCACACGGCCAGCAGCACGAAGGTCTTCACGTCCCAGGTAAACACGCTTTCGCGCGGGTCGCGCGGGGGGCGGTCCATGATGTCCGGGTCCGGCGGGGCAACGCCAAGGGCCAGTGCGGGCAGGCCGTCGGTGGCAAGGTTGATGTACAGGATGGCGGCGGGCAGCAGGGGCAGGTATTCCGGACCCAACATCAGCACCGTGCCGCCGATGACGGCCACCTCCGTGATGTTGCAACGCAGAAGGAAGGCTAGGTATTTCTTGATGTTGTCGTAAATCCACCGCCCGAGTTCGATGGCGTTCACGATGGAGGCGAAATTGTCGTCGGTCAGCACCATGTCTGCCGCCTCGCGCGCCACCTCGGTGCCGGCGATGCCCATGGCCACGCCGATGTCGGCCTGCTTCAGGGCCGGGGCGTCGTTCACCCCGTCGCCGGTCATGGCCACCACGTCGCCGCGCGCCTTCCACGCCTTGACGATGCGCAACTTGTCCATGGGCGAGACGCGGGCATACACGCTGACCCGGTCCACCATGCCCGCGAAGGTGGCGTCGTCCAGGGCGGCCAGGCCGTCGCCGGTCAGCACCACGTCGCCCTCCCGATGGATGCCGATTTCGCGGGCCACGGCCTCTGCCGTCAGGCGGTGGTCGCCAGTGATCATCACCGGGCGGATGCCCACCCGGCGGCAGGTGGCCACGGCTTGCGCCGCCTCGTCGCGGGGCGGGTCCATCATGCCCGCAAGGCCCAGCAGCACGTGGCCGTGCTCGGCCTCGTCTTCCGCAAGCGGGGCTGGCTGGTGGTCGCCGGGATTGCCGTGCAGCGGCAGCATGGACAGGGCCAGCACGCGCAGGGCGCGTTCGGCCATGCGTTCCGCCGCTGCCTGTACGGCGGCGCGGTCGGCGTAGGTCAGGGGGCGTATCTGTCCGCCCGCCAGCACCCGGTCGCATCGGGCCAGCACCACCTCCGGCGCGCCCTTCATGAAGGCCGCGCGGTCCGCCCCCGCCACCGGGGCTGCCTGGGGCGACAGATCGTGCACGGTGGTCATGCGCTTGCGCTCGGAACTGAAAGGAAATTCCTCCACGCGCGGGTTGGCCGCGCGCACGTGCAGGGCGCATCCCGCCCCGGGCGTTATGGGCAGGGCGGCCAGCCAGGCCGGGCAGGATTCTGCGGCGTTGCCGCCATCGGGGGTGCGCAGCTTCAGCCCGGCCACCACCAGCGCGGCCTCGGTGGGGTCACCGCGGATGGCCCATTGCCCGGAATCGCCGGGGGGCAGCAATTCGGCGTCGTTGCACAGCACCCCCGCCAGCAGCAGGGCCTGCACCTCGCGCGGGGGCGGGCCGGCGGATGCAGCACTGTCCTGTCCGGCAGGGCGCAGGCCGCCCCTGGGCTCGTAGCCCGATCCGGTGACCTCGGTTTCCGCGCCCGCGGCCTCTCCGGCTTTTTCCGCTGTTTCCGGTGGGGCGGCCGAGAAGGTGAACAGCGTGCGCACGGTCATTTCGCCGCGCGTCAGGGTGCCGGTCTTGTCGGTGCAGATCACCGTGGTGCAGCCCAGCGTCTCCACGGCGGGCATGCGCCGTACCAGCGCCCCGCGCCGGGCCATCTGGCGCATGCCGATGGCCAGCGCCCCGGTGACGATGGCGGCCAGCGCTTCCGGCACGGCGGCCACGGCCAGCGACACGGCGAACATGATCATGGACACGATGAACGCGAAATCCACGCTGCCGTGCACGGCCTCGCGCGCGATGCTGAACCCGGCCACCAGCACGCAGATGGTCAGGGCGATGATGCCCAGCCACTTGCCGATTTCCTCGGTGCGCTTTTCCAGCGGGGTCTTTACCGTTTCCACGGTGGCCACCTCGCGGGCGATCTGTCCGAAGGCCGTTTCCATGCCCGTGGCGGTAACCACGGCGCGTCCCCGCCCGTAGGTGACGGTGGTGCCGGTGAAGGCCATGTTGCGCCGGTCTGCCGTGCCCGCGTCCTCGGACACGGGATCCGTGCCCTTGCCCACGGGCACCGATTCGCCGGTCAGGGGGGCCTCGTCGCAGCGCAGGGCGTGGGCCTCGACGATGCGCGCGTCGGCGGGCACGCGGTCACCCGCCTCCAGCAGCACCAC
>NZ_VRYY01000591.1 GCF_015731765.1 Nitratidesulfovibrio oxamicus | reverse complement strand
ATGGGCGGAACTGGCGGGGGTGCGAGCGCGGTCGGCTTGGGTGGGGGCGGCGTGCCGGGGCAGCATGGCGCGGGCGGCGAATCGCAGGGGCCGCTGACGCTGGAGGCCATGGAGCGCGAACACATCGCCCGGATTCTGGAATTCTACGACAACAACCGTTCGCTGGCCGCCACGGCGCTGGGCATCAGCCGCAAGACGCTGTACCGGAAGATGCGGGAGTACGACATCGGGTAGGGGCGAGGTGACGGCGTTGTCATATCCTTCCCATGTACAGGTTTGCGGGCGGCTGCGGTATGCCGTGGCCGCCTTTTTGCGATACGGGCTGCCGCGCATGGGTGTCGCCTGTTCCGGAATGTGGTATGCTCGGGAAAGTTCAAGTAATGATGGAAGGGCGGGCGCTGCCATAGCATGTGCCAGGATATTCATGCTTTTTTCATCCATGAGGGAGTGCGGCCATGGCAACAGCACCTGATGGAATGCGCGACCGCGCCGCCGGGGCGCTTATGGGCGCGTGGATCGGTGACGGGCTGGGCCTTGGCCCGCACTGGTACTATGACCTTGCGGAATTGCGGCGCGACTACGGCGATTGGGTCAGCGGGTACACCGACCCGAGACCGGGCCGCTATCACGACGGCATGAAGGCCGGTCAGCAGTCGCAGGCGGGGTTCATCCTGAAGTTGACGGTGCGCTCGCTGCTGGAACGGGGCGGCTACGATCAGGTCGATTTCTGCCGCCGCATGGACGAGGAGCTGTTTCCGCTGCTCAACGGGCAGCCGGTCAGCGGGCCGGGCAACTACACGAGCCAGTCCATCCGCGAGGCATGGCGGCGCAGGGTGGAACAGGGGATGCCGTGGGGGCAGACCGCAGGCCACGCGGACACCACCGAGGCCATCGAGCGTACTCTGGCCATTGCGGTGCGCTACGCCACCCAGCCAGCCCGGCTGGCAGCCGCCGTCAGCGCCAACGCGGCGCTGACCCAGTGCGACGACGTGGTGTTGTCGCTCACCGTGGCGTACGGCGCGGTGCTGGCCCTGCTGGTGCAGGGGCATCGGCTGGACCCGGCAATCTCCGAAACGTTAATGCATCAGGTCAAGGATGGGGTGTTGCCCTTTCATGCGGTAACCCGCGACGGTTTGCAGGCGCCGCGCCCCGGCGACCCGGACCCGCCGCGCGCCGGGCGGTTTGCCTCGCCCGATGCGCTGCTGTCGCCCGGCTACATGG
>NZ_VRYY01000590.1 GCF_015731765.1 Nitratidesulfovibrio oxamicus | reverse complement strand
CCGGTCGATTCTTCGCCCGCCCCCGGCGTGGCCTCCACGCTGCCTGCGCCCGCGTCGCGAGGTGTGCTGGCCGGGCTGCGCGACGGCCAGTGGGTGGAGGTGTACGGTCGCCTGACCCGCGAGAAACTGCCCGACAAGCTGGCCCGCCTTGCCCCGCGCGACATGTTTGCCGGGTCGCTGAACTCCGGCTGGGTGTTCACGGCGGACGCGGTCCGGCTCATTCCGCCGCCCGGCGACCCGTTCATCTTCCAGTGGCGCGAGGCCGAGCCCTACCTGTGGTAGGACCTCGCCGCTCCCGCATCCTCACCCTGTTCCATCCGCCCTTCCCCTTTTGCACCACGCCCATGACAAGACCGGGAGCGGCCCTGCGGCCACTCCCGGTCGTTTCGTTCATGTGCTGGTGGATGCGATACTGTCCGTTTCCGCCAGGCGAATGCCAACGGGCGAAACGACAATTTGAAGTCCTTACGCGGGCTTCGGCGTGGTCACCTCATCCACGAGGTACAGGATGTTGCGGTACGGAATCTTGCCGTGCAACGAAAGGCCGATTTCGCAGGTACGGCTGGTGGAGTAGCCTTCCTCGCAGATTTCCACCTGCCGCCGCAGTTCCTTCAGCGCGCCCGTGTTCAGTTCCGGGAAGCTGAAGCCCCGGTCGCCCGCAAAGCCGCAGCAGAACACGTCTTCCGGCACGATGACCTGTTCGGCGCACAGTTCCGCCAGTTGCTTGAACTTGCCGGGCAGGCCCAGCTTCACCGCCGTGCAGGTGGAGTGGATGGCGATGGTGCGCTCCGCCTTGCGGAAGTCCAGCGCCTGCGTCAGGTGTTCCAGCGCGAATTCGATGGGTTCGTAGAGCTTCAGGCGCTTATCCAGGGTTTCCTTCATGCGGTACAGGCAGGGGCTGGTGTCGCACAGGACGGGAATGGCCCCGTTGTCGCTGACCTTCAGCAGGGCCTCGGACAGTTCCTTGGCCTTCATGTCGGCCTGGGCCTTGAAACCCTTGCTCTCGAAGGGCTGGCCGCAGCACAGGTCGCCCATTTTTTCGGGGAACAGCACGTGGTAGCCCGCCTTCAGCAGCAGGCCGATGGTCTTGGCGGGCAGCGGGTCGCGCTGTTCGTCGTCGCGGGCCGGGCCCATGGAGCGGGCGATGCAGCTGGGGAAGTAGACCACCTTGCGGTCGGACACCGGGCCGCGCGGCGCGTGCGCCGGGGCCGATGCGCCGGTGGGC
>NZ_VRYY01000589.1 GCF_015731765.1 Nitratidesulfovibrio oxamicus | reverse complement strand
GGCATGCCCCCGGTCGCTTCGGCGGACGGAGCCTGTCCGCGCTGGCCCGCGAAGGCTGGCGCGCCGCCGCGCTGGGCCTTTCCGCGCTGCTGGCCTACCGGCTGCGCAGCTTCTTCGTCATCGCCGCCGTGTCGCTGGGCATCGCCTCGCTGACGGTCATCGTGGCCGCCGTGGACGGCGCGTCCAAGAAGGCCGACGAAATCGCCGACATGTTCGGGCCGGACGCGGTGCTGGTGTTTGGCGGCAACATCGTCAACCGTGCCGTGGGCGCCCGCACGCTTACCCTGACCTGGGAGGACGCGGCGCGCATCCGCCAGTCGCTGCCGGGCGCGTACATCGTGCTGCCCATGCGCTCCAAGGGCAACGTGCGCCTGAAGCACGAATCCAACAACTACGACGTGGCACTGGTGGGCGGCACCACCGAAAATTACGCCAGGGCCTGGAACTGGCCGCTGGTGGAAGGCCGCGACCTGACGGCGGAAGACGTGCAGCGCGGCGCGCGCGTGGCCCTGATGGGCGACAGGCCCGCCCGTGAGCTGTTCGGCGACGAAAGCCCCGTGGGCCGCACCTTCCTGATGTCCGGCGTGCCGTTCACCGTGGTGGGGCTGCTGCAATACCGCGGCATGTCCGGTGGCGGCAGCAGCGTGGATGATCGCGTGATCATCCCCCTCACCACGCTGACCCAGCGATTCAACATGGACCGCCGCTACTTCCGCGCCCTGCGCGTGAAGTTCGAGGACACGGCGGGCATGGACGCCCACGTGGAAGACCTGCGCAGCCTGTTGCGCCACCTGCACCGCCTTGCGCCCGAAGACCCCGACGACTTCACCATACTCACCGCGCGCGAAGTGCTGAAATTCCTGTCCGTTATCAAGGGTGGGCTGGTGCTGTTCCTGGGGGTGACGGCGGCGGCGGCCATGATCGTGGGCGGCTTCGTGCTGGCCAACCTGTTCCTGCTCTCGGTCACCGAGCGGCGGGTGGAGATCGGCCTCAAGAAGGCCCTTGGCGCTCCGGGGCGGGCCATCCTGCTGCAATTTCTCATGGAATCACTGGCGCTGACCCTGTGCGGCGCGGTGGGCGGCGTGCTGCTGGGCGCGCTGATGGGCCAGATGCTGGAGCGTCTGGGGCTCATCGAGATGGTGCTGTCGGCCAAGGTGTTTCTGCTGGCCCTGGCCGCCGCCACGGCGGTGGGGCTGGTGTTCGGGCTGCGCCCGGCGCGGCAGGCCGCCG
>NZ_VRYY01000588.1 GCF_015731765.1 Nitratidesulfovibrio oxamicus | reverse complement strand
GCTGCGTTCGGCGGGGCGCAGCCAGGCCACCACGTCGCCGGGGCGCAGGTCGGAGACCCGCTCCAGCCGCAGCCAGCCCGTGCCGTCGCCCTTGGGTCCGGCGCGCAGGATGCTGCGGTGAAAATCTTCCGCCCGTGGGCGGTAGTGCTTGCCGCTGCGGTCCACGGTGGCCAGCGCCGAGGGATTCACCTCGTACAACAGCAGGGACAGGAAGCCGGAACAGTTCAGTTCGAAGCGGCCCGTATCCGCGTCCACCACATAGTTGCCCGCGTAGCGGGTGCTGCGCACTTGCGAAAGCACGCGCACCGCCTCTGCGTACAGCGCCCCGGCGCCTTCCGTGGCGGGCTGGTCGCCGAAGTTCGGCATGTGCTGCGTGGCGAGGCCCACGGAGGTGGAGGAAACGGAAGCAACGGGGGAGGACGGTGAGGACGCGGATGTCGCAGCGGCGCATGCCGCCGAGCCGGCTGGCGTGGAATCGGCTGGCGCGTCGGCACCGGGCACGGACGATGACATGGCCTCGGCAACAGCCCCTGCCTGTGGAACATCATCCCCGGCAGCCGCCGCGAAAGGGGCGGGCAGCACCGCCAGCAGGCAGGCCAGCAACAACAAGAGATGCACCGGCGCACCCCGCCCTTTCACGTCAACCCGCATCATGTGCCCCCTTCCGACATCTATGGCGACATGTCTCCCCGCCCTGCGTGCGCGCGCCCCGCAGGCCTATACCCCGCCTGGCCGCAGGTTCAGCATGGCGTAAACGGCATCCATGTCCACGGCGGCGCGCACGGCGTCGGCCAACCGGTCCAGCGCCGGGTCCAGCGAATAGGGGGCCACCACGCGGCCCAGCGGGGCCTGCCCCCGCCGCGTGCGCAGCCCGTCCAGGAAATGCCTGCGAAAGCCGTCACCATCAAACACCCCGTGCAACGAGGTGCCCCACACCCGCCCGCCGTGGGCGCCCCAGCCCAGAGGGCCGCCATCCTCGCGCAGCAGGAAGGGGAACGCCACGTCAGGGCCTGCAGGGCCGCCGAGGGCATCCCGGCCTTCAGCCGACACGCCCCGCCGCCCCTGCCCGGCACCGTCGCCATCGCATCCTTCCGCCTCCACGGTGATGCCGTGCCGAATCTCGTAGCCAGCCACCGGCAGGCCGCTGCACGGGTGCACCCCCGCCGTGCGGCGCAGGGTCTTTTCCGCCGCCAGTTCGGTGCGCACCGGCAGCAGGCCCAGCCCCTGCTCGCTGCCG
>NZ_VRYY01000587.1 GCF_015731765.1 Nitratidesulfovibrio oxamicus | reverse complement strand
GCCGCCCTGCCCTGCGCCTGCGCCGTGGCCTGGCTGACCGCGCTGGCCCGCCGTGAAGGCGGCCTGAACGGCGACTTTCTGGGGGCGTGCATCATTCTGGGCGAACTGTCCGCACTGCTGGGCACCACACTCGCGTAGCGGTCATGCCCGCGCCACGCGTTGCCCGGGCCGCCCCCCCGCGCCCGGCTCGTGCATCCGGCCCATGCGTTTGGCTTGTGCACTCGGCTCGTGCGTTCGCTCCGATGCGGCAGGCCCGGTATTTGCTACTCCGGATCAAGCCAGGCGCCGCACGACGACATTCCGACGCCATCGGCCTGGCCACGACCGAGAAAGGACCGCGCATGCCCCCGTTCCGTTTCCGCCTGCAACAGGTTCTCGACTACCGGGAACAGTTGGAGGAGCAGGCCAAACTGGCCTTTGCCCGCGCCAGGACCGCCCACGAGACGCAGCAGCGCCAGGTGGAGGGGGTGCGCGCGGCCATTGCCGAAGCGGAGCGGAAACTGTACGAAGACGCGCGCCTGACGCGCGACGAACTCTGGCTGCAACGCAACTTCCTGCGCGGCCTGCGCGAAGACCTGACCCACGCCGAACTGCGCCTGCGCATGCTGGCCCAGATGATGGAACAGGCCCGCAGCGAACTGGTGAAAAAATCGCAGGAACGCAAACTGCTTGAAAAGCTGAAGGACAAACAGGCGGCCCGCCATGCGCACGACGAACTCCTCCGCGAACAGCGTACCTATGACGAAACCGCAACGCTTCGCTTCGAGCCTCCGTCTTTCTAGGCTCTGCCGCTGGCTGCTCACTGCCGCCACCATCAAGGTGGCGCTGCTGGTGGCTTTTGCGCTGGAACAGCCGTGGCCCTTCGCCACGGATGCCGCCCCGACCTCCGTGGCTGCCGTATCCGGCGTGTCTGGCGTACCCGGCGTGTCTGGCGTATCCGGCGTGTCTGGCGTATCCGGAGCCCCGGCCAGCACGCAGGCGGACGCCGCCGCGCGGACCGTGCACGCCTTGCAATCCACCCAATCCGGGCACAATGCCGAGTCCCAGCCCCTGGCGGTGGACATCGCCCGCGCCGTGGGCCTGACAGCCGCCGCACCCGCATCCGCAACAAGCATCACCGACGCTCGGGGCCGCATGAACCGCGAGGGCACCGCCTGGGCCGCCGAGGCCCAGCCCGCACCGGCCACCGCCCAGCCGCCCGCTGCCCCTGCAGCACCCGCCGCACCGTCTTCCGCCCTGCC
>NZ_VRYY01000586.1 GCF_015731765.1 Nitratidesulfovibrio oxamicus | reverse complement strand
GCCCCCCCGTCCGCCGTCCCACCCCGGAGTGGGCGAACGGCCCAGGCGCACGGTGGGGCACCGTGCGCGCAACCGCGCCCCAAACGTCAGCCTGCCGCACCTTCCCGCACGGAGGTGCCGTACGCGCCCACGCAGGCGGGCAGGCGAACAGATACAGTGGTGCCCCGCCCCACCTCGCTTGCCAGGGTCACCTCTCCCCCGTGCAGGCGGGCAATGGCCCGGGCCAGGGTAAGCCCGATGCCCAGCCCTTCGCGGTTGCGCGTCATGTACCCCTGCGCCTGATAAAAGCTTTCGAACACCCGCTCACGCTCCTGCGCGCCAATGCCTACGCCGGTGTCCGCCACTTCCACCACCACCTCGCCGGGCACGCTGCCCTGTCCGCCCGCACCTGCCAGTCCTGCACCGCTCTGGCCACCCGGCACATTCCCCACACCGGGCCAGGACATGCCACGCGGCGGACGGCAGCGCAGGGTCACCATGCCGCCCTGCCGGTTGAAACGAATGGCGTTGTGCACCACGTGCATGAACAGTTCGCGCAGCAGCCCGGCGTTGCCGCGCACCGTCACCGCCCCCCCAATGGGCATCGGCCCCAGCACCACCCCGTGCGCGGCAGCAAAGGCGGAAAGCTCTTCCAGCACCCCGGCCAGCACCCAATACACGTCCACGGGCGCATCCGCCGCCTCCACGCGACCACCTTGCACCTCGGCAAAGCGCACCACCTCGCGCACCATGGCGTGCATGCGTCGCGCGGCCTGCAACAGGTGGCCGAGCAATTCCTCGGCGTCGGAATCGCCCCGGCGGCGCGCCTCGTCCAGCAGCACGTCTCCCAGCCCCAGGATGCCGTTGAGCGGGGTGCGCATCTCGTGCGAGATGATGGCCAGAAAATCCTGCTTCAGGTGCTGCACCCGGCGCTGCATGCTGATGTCGTGCAGCACCAGCACCCGACCGCCGTCGCGCATGGGTGAGGTGGCCACGCGCACCATCCGCCGGGCCACGCCTTCGGGCGAGGGCAGTTCCAGTTCCACCACCCGCGCCCCGTACATGTCCTGTCCGGGCGCATATTGTCCGGGCGCATATTGTCCGGGCGCGTACGCCCCGGAATAACCGTCCGCCCCACCCCCGCCGGAGGCGTCGGCCCCGTGGCCGGACTCCGGCAACACCGCCGCCGCGCCCGCCTCGCCCAGCAATGCCGCCAGCGGGCGGCCCTCCAGTTCCGCCGGGGGGCGATCCAGCATGGCGCAGG
>NZ_VRYY01000585.1 GCF_015731765.1 Nitratidesulfovibrio oxamicus | reverse complement strand
GGGGGGCGTCGGCCAGGCGGCGCAGCAGGGCCAGCTGGTTCTTCACCGGCCAGAAGTTGCCCACGCAGGCCAGCAGGGGCACGTCGCGCGGCAGGCCCAGGCGCGTGCGCATGTCCCAGGGCGCGGGGGCGGGATCCATGGCATGCGGCACAAAGGCCTGCGGCACGCCAAGCTCGGTGAACAGGCGGCTGTCGTGCCCGTTTTCCGAAACGGCCACGCAGACGTCGGCGGCGCGCAGGGTGCGGGCAATGTCGTCCAGAACGCCGCGCTCCGCCCAGTGTTCCATGTTTTCGGCGTTGATGCTGGGCAGCATGATGATGCGCGGGTGCGGCTGCGGCAGGTCCGCCAGCAGGTGGCAGGCCCAGTTGTCCGGGTGGGCCAGCACGATGACCGCGTCGTAGCCGCCGTTGCGAACCAGGGCGCGGTACCGTTCCGTGTCCGGCCCCATAGTGGGGTCCGTGAACTTTCCGTGGCAGCGAAAGGCGCGGATGGGCATGCCGTGGCGTATTTCCGAGGCCCGGTTCTCCTGCCAGCGGCAGGCGATTTCCACGTGGTGTCCCAAGGCGCGCAGGTGCAGGCCCAGGGTTTCGATGAACAGTTCGGTGCCCCCCACCGAAGGCCAGAAGAAGTTGCAGGCCAGCAGCACGCGCTTGCCCGCGCTGGGCGGCGCGACGGGGGGCTGTGGCGTGTCGTTCGTTGCACCGTCTGGCGTTGCCTCCGAGGTTTCGTTCGCCGCTTTGGCGGATGTCTTGCCCGGTGCATCGCCCGGAGTCGGAAGGGGCGGGGCGTCGGGGCAGAACCTGCGGATGGTGTCCACCCCGCACACGCCGATGGTGTCGTGAAAGAAGCGGATGAACAATTGTGCGGGGTACAGCCGGGCCGCGCATTCCTGCATGGTCGCGCCGCGTTCGGCGGCGCGCAGGACATCCAGGGCCATGCGTTCCACCTCGTCGATGACCTGAAGCAGTTCGCGCGTGCGCAGTGGCCACAGCCCCAGGCAGAGGCGGTGCATGTCGTCGTGGTCTTCGCGGCGCAGGTAAGGGGCCGTGGTACCCTCAGGAGCGGGGGCCGTGACGTGGTCCGGCGCGGGCCGCAGGTCTTCCGTCCGTGCCAGCACCGCGTGCAGTTCGCCCATGCGTTCGGTCACGCGGGTGGGCAGGTTGCGCCAGTAGGTCACGTCGCGCGCGCCGATGCGGGCGTAGTGGGGCGCGCCGCCGTGCTTGGCGAACAGCCACACCGCACC
>NZ_VRYY01000584.1 GCF_015731765.1 Nitratidesulfovibrio oxamicus | reverse complement strand
AAGGCTCGGTGGCGGCATCGTGTCCGCTTTCCGGCTGCAACCCCAGGGCCGACCGCAACCCGGCCAGCGTGCCGGTGGGCCGCGAGCCGGTGACGCCCGATGTCGTGGCGGCCATGTGCCGCAGGGTGCGGGCCACGGTTTCCGCCAGGTCGCGCATTTCCGGCGCCATGATGATGTCATGCCCGTCTGGCGTGCAGGCATCCAGGCTGCGCAGCATGGTTCGCAAATGGTCGGTGGTGCGCTCCACCGTCGTGGACAGGGTGTCCAGCGGCTGGTTGTCGTAGAAGTAGATCAGCGATTCGTGGCGACGCACCTTGGACAAACGCTCGCGGTTGCGCGGGATGGCGCGCGTCAGATGGTCCAGCAGGTTGGCGGGCGCGTGGGTCTGGCGGGCCAGGAAGCTGTCCACAAGGGTGGTCAGGTGGTCGGCGCAGTTTTCCGCCTGCGCGGCCAGGTCGCGGCGCAAGCCCACCGCCGCGCGCACCGGCCACAGGGTGACCGTGACCACGAAGGCGCAGCCCACGCCCACGGCGATTTCCAGCACCCGGAACAGGCCCACGTCGATGCGTTCCGCATGGCCCGCGCTGGCCAGGATGACGATGCTCACGGTGATGGCCGCCATGCGGTAGCGCGGGTCCCACCGGGTGAGAAAGGCGCACAGCCCGGTGGTGACGAACACCGAAACGCCGTTCCACACGGGCGTGTCCGGAAAGACCATGATGGCGACGACGCCCATCACGGCCCCCATGACCGTGCCGATGAACCGGTACAGGCACATCTCGATGGCCTCGGCCACGTTCATCTGCATGGCGATGACGGCGGAAATGACGGCCCAGTAGCCGTACTGGATGTGCAGCACGTCGGCCAGCAGCAGGGAAAGCACGGCGGCGATGCCGGTCTTTATGCCGTGGCGGATGTGGGCAGGGGAAATGTCGGCGAGTGTGGGGCGACGCATGGCGGTCTCGGTCGCAGGGTGTACGGCGGTTGAGGGTGCGCGGGGTGAGGCGGCGCGGTGGCGGCGGTGGTGCCCCTGCGGCCCCGAAACCGCGCCAGTTCCGATCAGTTTCAAAGGGGGCCGGAGCGGGTCCGACCGGTTCCGGAGGGCACCACATACGCCGGGGCCGCACGGCTGGCAAGCGGGGCGGAAGCATGCCGTGCGGGAAAGGTGACGGAAGGCGGTGAACGGCGCAGGCGGCGTGGGGATGGCGACGGGCGGGGCGTCGCCAAAGGCCGGGACCCGCGCGCC
>NZ_VRYY01000583.1 GCF_015731765.1 Nitratidesulfovibrio oxamicus | reverse complement strand
CCCGCCTCGCGCGCTGCCTCCAGCACGTGGAAGGCCGCCAGCGCCTCGCCCTCTGCCCCAAGCCCCCCGGCCACGATGCCGAACACCGGGCCGGTCATGTCCACAGGCACCTCCTGCGGCATGCTGCCAAAGCGCATGCCCGGCGTGCGCACCACCTCGCCAGCGTCGGGGCGCAGGTCACCGGCCATCAGGCGCAGCAACGTCGATTTGCCCGCTCCGTTGCGCCCCACAAGGCAGATGCGCTCGCCCTGCTCCACATGCAGGGTGGCCCCGTCCAGCAGCTTGCCGGTGCCGAGGTTGAGCGTGACGTCCTGAATGCCCAGCAATGCCATGCGAGTATCCCACCCAAAATATATGTTTCTGCAAAAACACCGAACAAAAAATCGCGTTTCCGAACAGATGATCGAAAAGAGTCCGCAAGCAACCGGATATAGCGTTCAATCAATCAGTCTAGCTCGCAACCGCCCCCTGAGCAAGCCGGACAAAACAAGTCCACAAAATCATACGATACCGGATCGTTATCACCCAGGCGCAAAAATATACGTAAGTATGTGCTAACATTGACACGTTTGCACAGCAAGAGATAGATGCAACACTGCCGCAGCATCACGCGCCATGGGAAATGGCGCACACGCCACAACCCCATGGGGTATCCATGCGCCACATTTCTTCACAAACTCTGTTCTGTGCCGTAGGCACCGGCCTTCTTGCCGCCGGGGCAACCATTCTTGTACCACTTGTCTCGGGCACGCTCTCCGTATCGCACGGTATTTCCAGTCTGGCCGTGGCCTGCATTGCCGCGGTCGGCCTGCTGGTGTGCCGCTGTTGCGGACAAACCGCCGACGCGCGCCTGCTGCACGATACGACCCTGAAGGGCGAGACCACCTTCGGGAATGCATCCCCCGCCATCGCAGAAGCCGCCGCCGCCATCGCCGCCCTGCGCGACGAGGCGCTGCGCAACGCCGCCGCCGGGCAGGCCATCCTTGAAGCCCTTGACGGACAGGATGCGCAGCCCCCCAAAAACGCCTCCCTTTCCGCAAATTCCGCCAATTTCACGGACAGCGCCGTCCCCTATCTGCTGCTGGATACAAAGGGCATGGTCACCTGCGCCTCCCCGACCCTGCTGTCCCTGTTCGCTGCCGGCACCACGCCGCCCGCCCTGCCCGCCACCCTTGAAGCCGTGGGCCTGCGCCCCGCACCCACGGACAGCGCCGCCGCGGGACTCTTGCGCAACCTCCGCGAGGGCCGGG
>NZ_VRYY01000592.1 GCF_015731765.1 Nitratidesulfovibrio oxamicus | reverse complement strand
CGGCGGCGGGGGCCACGGGCTGGAGCACCTGCGCGGACCGGGGCGGAGTGGCGGCGGGAGCCGCCGGGGCGATGCGCATGGCCTGCGCCCGCGCCGAGTAGGCCTGCTCGATCTGAGTCAGGGCTTCGGCTAGGGGCACCTGCAAGTCCTGCAAGCGCAGGAAGGATGAGGCCGGGAGGGAGAATCCGTAGATTTCGGCCAGTGCTTCGACCTTCTGTTCGATGGCCACGGCCCGGTCCTGCCGCGCCTGTTCGAGGGCTGCGCGTTCCCGCTCCTGCTGGATGTGGCGCAGGATGATCGCCTCGACCTCGGCCTTGATGGTCTTGAGGGGCTTGGTCTTGTTCAGCCAGGCATCCTGAATGGGGATGTCGAGGCCGGGCAGCCCGTGTTCATCAAGGGTGGCCGTGATGAGGAACTGGACCTCCCGGCGCTTGTCCGCGCGCTGGAGTTCCTCGAACGCCTTTACCTGCGCATCGAGCCCGGCACGGGCCTCCACAATGATGGCGGTGACCGCCTTGATCCGGTCCTCGAACTCCCTGATCGGGGCGCTGACCCGGCGCACTGCCTCCTTGCGGGCCGCTTCGAGCCGGTCGCGCACCTTGTTCAGGCCAGCCATCTCGGACTTGATGGCAGGCACCATGTCCTCGGTGACCACGAGCCCCTCGTAGTTGGCCACGATGGCCCGCACCCACGCTTCGAGTTCCTCGGCGTTGAACGAGATGGCGGGCAGGGTTTCGGTGATCTTCGGTTCGGTCATGGCTAGAACCCCGAGGGCATGTCGCCCATCTGCTGGTTGGCATCGGGCGGGATGTTGAGCAGCGCACCGGACTTGATGCCGTCGATCATCTGCGTGGTTTCGGGCTTGGTGAGTTGGTCGATGCTCTGGATCGAGTCGTCGCCGGTCATGTGGCGCGCGAGGGAGACCAGGGCCACCTCATCGAGCCCGGCCTTCTTGCCCTCGTTGCGCAGCATGGCGAGTTGCGCGGCAGAGGGGGCCGGGGGGTGGTCCGGGTTGTGGGCGGGCTGCGGGTTGCCCTGCTGCGGCGCGGTGGTCTTCTTGCCCGTGCCTTGGGGCTTCTGCTGCTGCGAGGAGGTGGCGGCACCGGCACCGGGAATGACCTCGGGCATGTCCTCGATGTCCTGCGTGAAGATGTCGGAGGCGGCAGTGGAGGTGAGAACCGCGTCCACGAGGGCGCGCTTCTTCGCCATCTTGAGCACCGTGTTGTAGTAGTCGGCGGGGTTGTCGTGCTCGACGCGCTCGCCGTGGGTGCTGATCATCCAGCGGCCTTCGGCGTCCTTCTTGGTGCCGAACTTGGAGCCGGGCAGACCGGCCTTGTTGGCCGTCTCGCGCAGGATGCGGGCTGCGGCGGTTGGGTCGCTGCGGCGGGTGTCCCAGTAGCTCTTGGGCACGGGGACGGAAGTGATCTCGCCATCACCGGCGCGGTAGCGGTACTTGCCCTCCATGGTGGAGCACAGGCCCACGCCCGCGCCGACCATGACGCCGGTGAGGATGGACACGAGCCGGACCATCACGCGGTACTCGCGGTGCCCGCCGGGCATCTCGCGCTCCTGGATGTCGTATTCGGGCGCGAGCCGGAACGTCATGGCCAGCTTTTCGGCCCCGGCCTTGAGCAGGGTGGGCTTGTCGCCGCAGCCGGGGATTTTCCCGAAGTGTTCGCCGTCCTTCATGACGGCGTGCATCACCTGCTGGATGTGCCCCACCTGCGCCACAAGGTCGGTCACCGGCATGTAGTTGGTCGGAGCCGGGGCGTGAGGCGAGATGGGCGCAAGAGTCTGTGCCTGGTTCATGCTGTCCTCCCGTGACAGGGATGTGGGAAAGGTGCGGCGCTGGGCCGCGTGGTTGCCGTGTGCTAGGCCGCGCCTGCCGGGAACATCCGTTTCAGGCGCTCACGTGCAGCGAGGCCCTTGTGGTGCCAGTTGACCGCATCGGCGCGGGCGCTGGCGTCCCTGACTTCGCGCCGGAAGCTGTGGCCGTGGTACGAGGGGATGCAGAAGTAGTGGGGCATGATCTCGACCTCGCAACCGGTGTCGGCCATGTCCACGGCGTAGCCCCATGCCTCGACTTCGTTGGGGTGCTCGACCGTTTCGAGGTGGATGCGGTCTGCGCCCTCGCGGGTGTAGGCGATGGTGAACCACTGCATGGTCACTGCCTCCATCCCTGCGCGCGCTGCCACGTGCGGGCCTGCGCGCTGAGCGCCCCGATCTGCATGGCCACGATGAGCAGGGCCAGCATGTCGGCGCTGTTCGCCCAGACGGGCTTGCCGTTCACTCTGGTGATGATGGTCGCCATGTTCCCTCCTCTTGCCGCTAAGCCTCGCGGGCCATTCGTTCGCACAGGCGAATAGGCACCTCGGGGTTGAAGTACGCATCGCTCCTCAGCATCTTACTCAGGGCTCTCTTGCCGTGCTTCGGGCCATACCGTTCGAGGATGCGTGGTTCCCATTCGGCAAGAAGAACCTTTGCCTTCTCGCGCAGGGCCTTCATCTCCTCGGTGCGCCGTTTGCGTTCGGCGCGCTCCTGCCTCTCCAGTTCGCGCCGGTGGCGCTCCAGGTCGCGGTCCAGATGCCGCAGCCGGTTGGGGACGTTGAGTTCGCCGTGGTCGAAAGGGCGGTTCTGCATGGTTCTTCCTCTGCCAGTGGGTTCCGGTCCTGCGCCCATTCCCTGCCGTCGCGTGCCTTCCCGCTCCCAAGGGCTTGCGGCTTGCCGTGCTCGGTACTTGCTGGGCACCACCGCCCTCGGCTCCTTCCGTCCGCTCTGCCGGGGTGGCGCTGCTCGCGGGGTGTTCCTCGGTGGTGGTGAAAAGATAGTAGCCATATGTAGAGTTTTGCGCAAGGCGAAATTGCCATACGTAGAAAGTGTAGGCAAAAAAATCACCGCCCGGTGAAGGGCGGTGATGAAGGGGAGGCGGTACGTAGCGGGCCCCGCCGAGGCGCATTATACCCGGACTCTTGCCGTCGATCTCAGTTGTACGGGGACTAAGGCAGGGATCTTAGCCTGTATGGCGCTGTATATATCGATAGGAGCGCGAGTTTCAATGGTTACGACGCAGGCGTATTTGATATGTCTAGGCCGGAACTTGTCGTACTGCCAGTCAGAACGAGCTTGCGCATGGATATCAAGCATGGGATCCTTTAGCGTTCTAGAATGTTTAAATTTCGTCCAGTAATGCTTTGTGGTGTCCCATACGCCAAATTTCCGCCGTTCAGCCTCTGTGAGGTAGAATTTTTTAGAATTTACTGACTCCGGCTTTGGAAGTTTGTGTTCACCGATAACATTTGATTCAACAAGAGCTTTGAACCGTTCAGCTTCCAACTCTCGGTTTACTGTGTATGGTTGTTTGTCAACTGTATATGTATATATGTCACAATGTGGGCGGAACTTTACGTCAGCACCTCCAAGTGTGTATTCATCAGGCATAGATGGAGCAATGTCAGTGGCGTACACGACTGTCCAAGAGAGTTGTATAGTTTTTTTCCCTATCGTATCTGATGGAAGTGGTATGGGAAGAACTGTTCGTCTTCCTATTGGGAGGTCTCCATTATAAAGTATTGTGACCTTGTTCTTTGAGCATGTCGTAAGCTCTGTGATGTCGTAATCAAGTGCTCCCCATCCCCAATTAGGTTTCCAGGCGTCATGGGTGATGGCCTTATGGATCATTAGAGCCTTTGCAGTTTGCGGGGTAAGCGTTGAGTAGTCGTCAACTCTATAGAGAAGGTGGCTGGCCAAATTGCAGGCTAGTGGGGCGGCAAAGCTTGTTCCCTGGGTTGCTGTGCACCCCCCCGCGTCTCCAGCCAAAAAAACGGTAAAAGGTTGTTTGTCGTCACCGCCGAACATGTGAAGGTCTGGCTTTACACAGTTTCCTGATCGGCCCGGGCCTGGGCAGCTATATGGGGTTTTGACGGGCTTCTTGTCTGGGGTGTGTACAAAGGCTCCGATGCCAAGGCCATTTACTATGTCGGCAGGGGGTTGGATTCTGTTCCAAGGAGAAGCGGCTTCGCCTGCATTGCCCGCTGCGACAACAAAAAGTACGTCGAGCTCGAACGCTAATCTGTCGAGTGTGGAGGTGAAGTAGTCAATTTCTTTGTCTTCGATAGGCTGGTCAGGGCCAAAGCTTAAAACATATGTTTTAATGTTCTGATTTTCATCAGAACGGACTGTCTGTTCGATGGCTTCAACCAATGCGTAGAGGTCGAGTTCGGGAATCGATGTGGGGTTAGGGGGTGGGAGAACGCGAAAAGATTTTGCGCGGAAGGCTGGAGGGGTTGTCGCAAGTTGTGGCTTGTCACCGTATAAGACTGCGCCGCACACGGCTGTGCCGTGTGCGATGGATTCATAGGTTGCTGGCTGTGGCGTTATCTCTTCTTGGGTTACCCAAGGGCCAAGCTGGGGAATAGTTGTGTCAACGCCGCCGTCAAACACGCCAATGTATGGAAGGTCTGCCGCGCGTATGCCAATGGGTTTAACAATTTCTGGTCCTGCAATTTTTCCGGATGAAGAAAACCGTGGGAATGAAACTCGCGGCATTGGGCGAATCGATCTGATGGGATTGAGTGTCGCAAGCGCTAAAGCAATTTGTTTTGATGCGCGTATCGGGAGGAAGCGAGGGCCTCCGAGTCGTGCGCCCATATCCCACTTGAAAAGTTCCATGGGATAAGTTTTATCCGTTAGCTCTTCCTGTAAAATTCCCAAGAGCGTGTTCCAGTCGTCAGTTTCGAGAGGATGGATAATGAGTTCTAGGATTGATGGGGAATCGGTGTTGATATTTATAAGTTTTTCAGCAGGCTCATGCATCCTAATGTTATATATTCTTTGTATGGACTTCCTTTCCTGGTCTGTAGTGAAAGCATCATCTTTTAATGCGATGAGCGATTTTTTAAGTGCTTCTGGGGTAGCTTTAAAAAAAAGCCTTCTAGAGGTTTTTGGATCTGCAAATATTCTGTTGTTTCGTTCAGTTTGGGTTATTCCGATTGATCCGTGAAGTTCCCATTGTGCTTTGTCAAAGAACTGTTTGGGATAATAGCTCTTCGCAATGTAATTGCAGTCGAGGTCGACAGCAAAAAAAACGCCGCTCTTGATTCTTTTGTTTTGGGGAATGGCTTCTGCGGCTAGAGTTGTTGCTTCTAGTTGGGGCAGGAGTCTGCTTTTCGCCTCTTCGTAGGTCCATACTGCGTCTTTGTCGTTGAATCCGCCTTGGTATGGTACTTCTCTGGCTAGTTGTTCTCCTTTGGCTAATATTGGTAGCTTGTCTTGATTCATTGTTCACTCCGTTGATTTTGCAATTCTAGATATTGTTGTGTGTGAAACGCCTATTATTTCTGCGAGTTTTCGGAGAGTAAAGAATCTAGGGTTGCTGGACCTTGCTGCTGTGACAAAAGATCTTTTTGCTGTTTCTGAGAATTCATTGAAGTCGATTTCAGCAGCTATTTCTGACATCATTGCTTCTTCTATCCGTATGTTGTCAACGATAGCACGGGCTTTTGATCGTCTCGCATATTCTTTTATATCTGCTCCGCTTGATGATTCCAATATCTCTGCAATGAGATGGGTCAATGTCGGAGATATTTTGTTGTTTGATATATATTTTTGTAGAATTTTTTGTCGAACATCTGTGTCTGGAAGTGGTATTTCTATCCATTTTGAAAACCGCCTCTTGAAAGCATGATCTATTGATTCGGGCATGTTTGTTGCCGCAATTATTATTGAGTCGTCAGGCCAGTTTTCTATTTCTTGAAGTAAGACGGTTACAACCCTTTTCATTTCTCCAACGTCATTATCGCTATTACGTTGTGCCCCTAAGGCGTCAAATTCATCCAAAAGCAGTATACAGCGCTCAGATTTTGCCGCATCCAGAGCTTTTTTAATGTTGTGCCCAGTCTGGCCTAGGTAGCTAGTAATAACAGCCGCTAAATTCAGACTGAGCAATGGCAGTTCTAGTTGGCTTGCAAGCCACATGGACAGGCTGGTTTTTCCTGTTCCTGGCCTGCCCATGAGTGCTAAGCTGGATGGTGGCAATACGCCGTTTGCTTTGAGAAGGTGGGCGTTTTGTCTCTCTAAAACAAAACGGGATATTTCGTCTTTAGTTTTTGCGGGCAGGATGGGACATTCGAAGTCTTTGGGTACTTCGAAGCGCTGTATTAATTCGAGACCAGAGTCTTGGTCGCGTAATTCGTGGCCGAGCTTCTGGAAGCTCCGGGTTGCCCCCGTTCCGCCCGTTGTGGAGATGATGCGAGAGAGCCGCACAGCAAGGTCTGGGTTTTCGGCGTGTATTCTTTTGAATTTTTTGCGAATAACGGTGAGGGCCTCGCGGTCATTGCGGCGCGACGCCATGGCTGTGAGCTCTTCGAGAAGTTCGGTTACGTGCTGCATTTTTCAACATTGGAACACATTGCATCACGCGTCAAACGAAAAATTACACAAGCATATCTAATTGTGTGTTTTTATTCTGTATTAAATCTTATAATTTTGTAACATGTCCATTTCGCACAGACGCTTGCTTGCTACTTACCGCTCACATCACTCCATGCCCAAATGACCCGGCCCACGATGGCCCGGTGCCAATCACCCTCGAAATCGCGCTTGAGGCTGTATACCTCGGGCGGGTAGGCCGCCGCGTTGTCCGAGTAGTAGGTGAGGCGGTAGTCCTTCTCTTCCGGCAGGTGTTGCGCATGCACGCGCTTTACCTTGCCCGCTCCATCCGGGTCCATCACAAGCATGATACGCCCCGGCCTGTCCGCGTTCTTGTCCTGCCTGTCCACGAGCACGATGTCGCCGGGGGCCAGCGTTGGGGCCATCGAGTCCGACCCCTTGGCAATCCGGACGGCGATCAGGTCTGCCCTGTGGCGGATGGTTTCCTGATGTCTCCAGACGAGAAACCACGAGAGCAACTGTCCTTGAGGGATGATACCCGGCCCGGCTCCGGCCTCGTCCACCAGCGGGACGGCGTAATAGTCCTCATGCTCTGGCGTGGGGAGGCCGTTCCCGGCAGCGGTGACCTTGGCATCCACCCAGCAGACTTCGCGAGGGGACGGGCTTTCTCCTCTGTCAATGAGGGTTAAGCCTGCGCTATCCGCTAAGCGGGCAATCTGGTTGAGCCATTGGGAACGTTCTTTGTCCAGAAGGCGCGACAAAGTGGAGGTGTGGGTCTCAGCGGCCTTGGCCAGCCGAGACTTCTTTCCCTCGAACCGTTCATCGATCGCGCGGTTTAAACCCGAGATGAAGTCTTCGTAGAATCCCATATTCCTATTGAACATGTTGGTCGGCACTTGGCTACTAGCCATGATGAGATTTTGTGTTGATGCTATTTCTACGTTTGGCTACCATTGAGCCATGGACATCAAGCAAGACATAGACCGGTTTCTGGCTGAGTCAGGTTGGACGCCGTACCGCCTTGCAAAGGAATCTGGCGTCAACATTAACATTATTCGACGGATTCAGCTCGGACGGCGACAGGGCATGAGCTCGCGCACTTTGGGTAAGTTGGTGCCGTTTCTGTACCCTGCTTTTCTCTCGCCTTCCCCCACTCCACCCCGCGACGCGGCCTGACGGCATGGCATGCCCATGCTGCCGGGCCGCGTTGTCACTTCAACCCGCCTGCGGGCGGCATCAGGAGGCAGCATGCAGATGTTCGGGCGCTTCCACTTCTTCGAGCGCAAGGAGACCAAGGGCTCACCTGTGCCGAGCATCCACGCCTACTTCGAGTTCCTGCACGAAGACCGGCCTGAGTTCTGGTTCCACGTCAAGGGCGTGGGCTCGCTGCGCTTCAAGCAGGTACGTCGCACTCTCTACGAATTAACCGAAGCACGTCCGGAAGTTGGGCCACTCCCTCGAGGCGGTGGTCTGTCCCAGCGGGAAATCGAGTGGCTGCGTGAGCAATGGGGCTGGCACGCGGGCGGCTATACGACACCGACCTTGGACTTCTCTGGCTTGCGGCGGGCGCTACGCACCTTGAAGTTACTCGCCTGTGGGCGAGGCCCCCGGCCCAATTGCGGAGGAAGTTCCGCGTTGCATCACGATGGCGTGTAGCGGACGGGTTGTCATGCCGGGATGTCATACGTCAGGGGTGAGTGCGCTTCTTGGTCTTGTTGTCGGAGTCCTGTTCGGAAGCATGTATCTCTTCTGCGGATGGAGATTTCTTGATTCGTTCATCGTGGCGTTTTGCATTTTCATCGAAAAGATATTCTAGAAAATCATCACGCTTCTGCTTTGATAATTTGTCAGGTGCGTGATGGTAAACAAGTGATGCATACGCCATATGGCGAAGAAGTATGTCTTCAAAGTAGGGAAGCGAATCATATGCACCCATGGACCGAATCGTCTCAACCTTAATGCGCCATTCCTCAATGGCGGCCTCATACGCAAGGCCTCGGACATGCCTGAGATCAGCCTGACGGCTTTCGTATACCTGTGTCCCAATGGCGGCTGTTGCTCCGATTACGGCCCCTGCGAGAGCAAAAAGGCCAGACATGTAGGGTTTCGCGTCCATGAAGTCCTCCCTCGGTTGAGAAGGTTGGAGTGGCTACCGCCTCCATACCGAGGGTTCGCAGCCGGGGGCAACCTGCCCCCGGTGTTGCGGGCGGGAGGGTGATCCTCCGCTACAGTTGGCAGATGACCTTGGCGATGCGGCCCGATTGCGTGGCGTCATAGTCAGCGCGAGGGCCGGGAAACGGGATGTCTGTGAGTTCGATCTCCTCGATGTCCTCCAGTCGGTAGGTTCGCCAGCCAGCAACAGGGGACGGCGCGTCCGGGATGGGTGGCTGGTAGGACTTGAGCAGGAGCTTGCCGTTGGCGCTGAGTCCCAGAAGGTGTGGCTCGATCATGCATTCATGCTCTGCGCAGCGGACGAAAAGGCAGCAGCGGTTCCGGATGGCGGTACTGATGAGATCGTTCATGAGGTGCCCCGCGAGAATGAGTGTGCTGATGGGTAGTTATCTCTTCCTGTGGGGTAGGGCGGGCACACGGGCAAGGTCAATTATGCAGCATGATTTTTACAGGACGCGGGGCGCTGCTGCCGGTGGAGGCTGGTCGGGTGCTGGCGGTGCAGCATCCTGCATCAAGGGTGCATCGGCAGCCGTAGCTGGTACTCGGCGCGCAGGCGCGCCCCATGTCCTCCCGCGTGGTGACGCAGAGCCGTTGCAACCACGGCATCAAGCAGCGAGCCGGACAACGCGGGGGAGGGGAGCAGGACGGATCGCCAGTCCACGTCTCCCGGCGAGGTCAGGCGGACCAGGGCGACGTGGTTGCCGTTCAGGCACCGGCGGCTGGTGACGTGGGCATGCACCTTCTTTTCCATGCTCACACGTTACCCCGACATGCGCCAAGAGAAAATGAAACTTGTCAGGAGGTTGTTTAATGCGCGCGTTGGAAGATGTGATCGCGGACATGGTGGAGAACTCGGGGCGTACCCTGACTGCCATCGCCGCCGAGATCGGCAAGCACAAGTCCACGCTCTCGCGCGAGCTTTCGCCCTATGACGCGGGCGCGAAGCTCGGCGTCGAGTCGCTGGTGCCGCTGATGCGCGCCTGCGGCTCCGTGGCCCCGCTGGAGGCGCTGGCCGGGTTCATGGGCTACGGGCTGCGGCCCCTTGGCGGCGAGCCGGATGGCCGGAGCATGGAGGACGAGTGCCTGCAAGGCTATGAGGCCGTGACCGACTTCATCAAGGCCGCGCGGGCCGGGCGGCACTACACCGACCTCATGCCCAGGCTCCGCGCCGCGCTCAAGGAATTGGAGGATGTGGTTGTGCGCGCCAGAGACCGGGACAGCGGCGCAGGGTAGGTGCTCTCCGTGGCGCATGGTGTGGTTGCAGACTGCGGAGCCAATCTGGCTACGACGCAGTGGCGCGCGGCCCGAAAAGAGAGAAGCCCCCGTGGTGCAGACGGAGGCTCCTCAGAGAGGGAGTACATCGGAGGTGATGTACTCTCAAGATGTGTAGTGTCCACTTCTGGTGCGGTCAACATGAATTGCTGATGTTGCGCAATAACCACAAAGGGATACGCAAGGTGGGATAGCGCGGCGGTGACGCCGTGTGCCCATGCATGAAGGGGGCGCGTGTGACGGGACAGTACAGGCAGCGTGAAGTCCCATTGGCGGGTGGTTCCCGGCACTGCGATGCAGGGGTGGCAAGCCTGCGTGCGTCCGGGGCCGCTCGTTCCCCTGCGCGGGGCAGTGATCAGGTCGAACCCTGCGGATGCCCCTACCGCCCCAAGTCGCCCGAGCAGATCGGCTACACGACGCCGGAGGCTGCCCGCGCCGCGTATCTCCGCTATCCCCACCTGCGCCCGTGCCCCTTCACCAAGCCACCCTGGCAGTGGCTGCACGTCGAGTGGTGCAAGACCCGTTGCTGGGGGAGGAGGGGGCAGGAGCCGGAGGGGAGGGGGAGAGGGGGGCACCCGGCCCGGTGAGGGCGCTTGTATTCATAACCGTTAAAAGACGCGTCCGAGGTTCACAGGTAGTTGGGTGCGGACGGCAGGGTGCATTTTTTCGCCGACGCTAAAAGACGCGCGGCAAGGGCACAGCTATTCGGGTGTGAAGGGCAGGGTGTGTTTTTGGAGATTTTACACCCTGCAATACAAAGGAAAAAAGTGTGCTATAGCCCGAGAGATTGCCCTTCGACCGGCGTCTTTTTCAGGTGAGGCGCAGATCGTTTGCATAGCGTGCGCTGGTTCCGGAAATCCGGGGCCGGACATGCGAGGGTGGTCATGAAGTTGGAAACGACGCTCACGTGGACGCGGTACGACGGCACGCCGGGCACATTGCCCGAAGTGGGTCAGAGCGTGCTGCTTGAACGGGGCGGAAGGGTGCTGGCTGGCGCGGCCCGGCTGTACTCCCTCCCATCCGCTGGGCGGTTGTGGTTGTGCCGCGACGAATGGTTGGCTCTTGTCCATGGTGACCTTTGGGCACCGTGGCCGGATGCGCCGACACGGCGCGGAAGAGGATGAGATGAGACGCAGGACGCGGGGGCTAGGGTCACGGCTGGTGACCAAGGAGTGGCTGTCATGAGGTGGTTCAAGCATCTCACCGGTGCGCATCAAGACGAGAAAATGGCGCGCCTCGTGTCCGAGCTCGGACTTGAGGGGTACGGCTTCTATTGGCTCATCCTGGAGACAATCGCCGGGCAAATCGAGGCCGGGAGCAATCGCACCGCGCTGACCTATCCGGTTGCGTTTTGGCGGAAAATCACCGGGTTTTCTCCGAAAAAACTGCGGAATTTCGCTGAAATTTGCTCGAAAATTGGAATTTTCTCGGCGGAATTTTCCGAAAACTCACTCACCATCGATATCCCCAACATACTGAAATACCGCGACGAATGGTCGAGGAAGAAGGTCAAGAACTCCGGAGTCGCTCCGGAGCCGCTCCGGACCAAAGATACAGAGACAGATACAGAGACAGAAGGAGATAAGCCCCCCCCTACCCCCCCGTTGGGGGGTGGAGACGGGTTGGGGCCGGTCGATTCTCTCCCTCCCGAAGAGCCTGATGCGCCAGAGCCGCCTCGCCATGTCCCGGACATCGAGCTTGAGCAGTTCCTCGACGCCTACCCTGAGCGGGCCCGGCAGCCGATCTACGCCGTCTTGCCGTCGTGGCTGGCCATGAAGAAGGCCAGGGCGTACCCCGGCCTCCCCCGGCTCTTCGATGCCCTGTCCGAGTGGGAGGGCAGCGAGCAGTGGGCCAAGGAGGGCGGGCGGTTCATCCCGTCGCCCCAGAAGTTCCTCGCAGGGCGGTTTTGGCTCAATAAGCCGCCACGGTCGCCGGACCCGTACGCCAACCTGCGGGGCAAGTCGTTCCACGAGATCAACACCGCCGACTATGAGGCCAGGCTGGCCAGAGAAGCAGAGCAGACGGAGGTACGGGCATGAGCAAGGCAACGCCAAAGAACATGGGCCGGACGGCATTCGAGGCGCTGGTCAGCGATGTCTACGCGGGGTTCGGGTGCAACCCACCCGGCGAGCGTTCCCGCGACATCTGGTTCGAGCAGTGCGGGCATGTCCCGTCGGGGCCACCGCTGGAGTGGATTCGGCAGCGTCTGCTCGACGGCGCCACGCTGCCGCGCAACCTCGGCCAGGCTATCCGCGTGCTGTGGGAGGAGTGGCAGGCCAACCACCCCGAGCAGGTGGTCAGCGATTCCCGCTGCTGCCCGGAATGCGATGTGCCGGGCGTGATCTTCGCCTGGGCACCGGCCCGCGATCCGCGCACCGGAACGGAGACGTGGCAGCGCCTGGTCCGCCGGTGCCGGTGCCATCCCGGCGGCAACGGGGAGACCCGACGCGACATCGAGGCGCTGGGACTCATGGTCATGCCGCGCGGCTACGTGGGCGGCACCGTCGCCTTCGAGCGCGAACGCCTCGGGCTCTACCCGGACAGGGGCAACCATGGCGGGCCGGTGCCGCGCGCGGTGCGGGCCTTCGAGC
>NZ_VRYY01000581.1 GCF_015731765.1 Nitratidesulfovibrio oxamicus | reverse complement strand
GTGGCCATGACGACCAGATTGAGCACCGCCGGGGCCAGGGCAGGCGGCAGGAAGCGCCCGTGGGCGTGCAGCATGCCCGCGCACAGCGCGGCGCAGGTGGCGGCCACCCCGTAGGGCAGGCAGATGCGCAGAAGGTGCGCGGCCCGTTCCGCCACACCCGGCATCGCACCTTCCGCGCCAAAGCCGGGGGCCAGCAGCAAGGCCAGGGGATGGGCCAGGGCCATGCCCAAAAGGCACAGCAGGGCCAGCAGCACCAGCGCCCGCAGCACCACACCGCGCCCGAAGGCGAAGGCCCGCGCGTCGCCCTCGCGCTCTCGCAGGTGCACGAAGGCGGGGGTGAACGCCAGCGACACCGCGCCTTCGCCGAACAGGCGGCGCATGAGGTTGGGCAGGCGGAAGGCCACGAAAAAGGCGTCGGCCGCGGCGCCCGCGCCCAGGATGTGCGCGGTCAGCGCATCACGCGCATAGCCGAGCACCCGCGACGCCAGCGTGGCCCCGGCCACGGTGGCGGCGTTGCGGGCCATGGAAGTGTTGTCCGGTGACGTGTTGCCCGATGACATGGCGCAGGGTGACGGGCCGTTCGGAGGCATGTCGTCCGGATTGGCGTTGCCCGAAGGCGTGTTGGCCTGGGGCGGGCCGGGCTGGGCTGTGGGTGGCGTCATGCCGGGTCCTTGCTGCGTGGGTGATGGGGCGCAACCGCCCGGCGGGCAGTGTAGCGCAGCGCCCCCGGCCTGGGAACCCGGCGCCCCCTGCCTGAATACGGACGGCGGATACCGGGAAACCGTCCGGAAATTCCGGATTGCCATGCCCGGACGGTGAAGGAGGATATGTTGCATTTGTGAACACTCTGCGAAATCAGCATGTTGCGTTGCAATATGGCCGCGAGGCCGTCCGGTTGCGGGAGTTGTTATTTCCGGCGGCTTGTATTACGCCCACCAGACGGGCCGTTGCGGCCCAGCCGGACAGCCGGGCAGATGAGCAACCGGATAACCGGGCAGCCGGGCAGACGATCAGACGAGACACTCATCCTTCGGCCGCCCGCGTGGTGGGCCGCACGCGCGTGGCACGCGCGGCAAGCTGGCAAGGCATAGGGGGTATGCCGCGTGAGCGACCAGAAGGGACAGGATTCTGCGGAGAACGTGTGGCACGCCGCAGCCACCGGGCACGGCCAGGCGCCGGGCCCGGAGGGTCAACACACCCCGCGCCCAGGCGGCACGCCGCATGATGCCGGGCGTGACCCTCTGCCCGACCT
>NZ_VRYY01000580.1 GCF_015731765.1 Nitratidesulfovibrio oxamicus | reverse complement strand
GGTGGCCCTTGCCACGGCCTGCGACCTGCTGCTGGCTCACGCGTCTGCGGGCGCGTCCTCTCCGAGCGGGCCGCGCGCCCCCTGCGGACTGGTCACCCTGCCGCTGCACAAGGCCATGCTGCATGCCGCCGGGTACGACGTGCCCGGCCACACCGAATATCTTGCCCGGCGCGCGGGCCTTGGCGACGATGAGGTGTGCATGCACCTTGGCGGCGACGTGCTGCGCGTCAGCCTGGTGACCACCCACCCGCCGCTGCGCGAGGTGCCCGGTCTGGTCACCCGCCAGCGGGTGCTGCACTGCCTGCGCCTGACGGCGGCCCACGCGAGGGCCATCGGGGCTGCTGGGTCCGTGGCGGTGTGCGGGCTGAACCCCCACGCCGGGGAGTCGGGCCGCATCGGCAGCGAGGAAATCGAGGTCATCGCCCCGGCGGTGGCCGATGCCGTGGCCGAGGGGCTGGACGTCATCGGGCCGCTGCCCGCCGACACGCTGTTCGTCAAGGCGGCGCGCGGGGTCTACGCCGCCGTGCTGGCCATGTACCACGACCAGGGGCTGGCCCCCCTGAAGATGCTGCATTTTTCCGACGCCGTGAACGTGACCCTGGGGCTGCCCTTCGTGCGCACCTCGGTGGACCACGGCACGGGCTTCGACATCGCCGGAACCGGCGCGGCGGACACCGGCAGCTTCGCCGCCGCGCTGCGCCTTGCCTGCACCCTTTGCGACGGGAAGGACTGAGCCATGTACCTGGGAATCGACGTTGGCGGCACGCATACCGATGCCGTGGTCATGGATGGTCGCACCATAGCGGCCAGCGCCAAGGTGCCCACAGACCATCACGACCTGCTGGCCTCGGTGCGCGCGGCCATGCAGGGGCTGCTGAAGCCCCATGGGGGGGTGGAGCCGGGGCGCATCAGCCGCATGAACCTCAGCACCACGCTGTCCACCAACGCCATCGTGGAAGGCAAGACCGAGGACGTGGCGGTGGTGGTGTCCGCCGGCCCGGGCATCGACCCGGAACACTTCCGCGTGGGGCGGTTCTACTTTCCGGTGGGCGGGTCCATAGACCACAGGGGCGAGGAAATTGCCCCGCTCGACCCGGCGGAGATGGCCCGTGTGTCCACCGCCTGCTGCGATGCGGGCGTGCGCCTGTTCGCGGCGGTGGGCAAGTTCTCAACCCGCAATCCCGCGCACGAGACGGCCATGGGCGAGGCCCTTGGCGCGCGCGGCGGTGGTGAGCCCGCGCGCAGCGGCGGCA
>NZ_VRYY01000579.1 GCF_015731765.1 Nitratidesulfovibrio oxamicus | reverse complement strand
ATCGCGCTGGCCGCCTGTGCAGAGGCCCATGCCCTGGGCGCCCTGCTGGACGCCATGGAGCGGGGCATCGCCCAGCCCCTGCTGGTGGGCGACATGGACCAGACCGCGCGCATCGCGGCGGAGTTGGGGCGCGACATTTCCGGCATTGCAGCCGTGCACGCCCCCGACCCGCGCGAGGCCGTGCAGTGCGCCGTGGACATGGTGCGGCGCGGCGAGGCCGAGGTGCTCATGAAGGGCCTTGTGAATACCGACGTGTTGCTGCGCCGGGTGCTCAACCGCGCCACCGGCCTGCCCCCCAAGGGCGTGTTGAGCCATGTGGCCGTGTTCGAACTGCCCGTGTCGGGCGGCGTCACCCGTCTGGCCATGATGACGGACGCCGCCGTGAACATCCGCCCCAACTTGCAGCGCAAGCTGGAAATCGTGCACAACGCCGTGGCCGTGGCCCGTGCGCTGGGCATTGCCCGGCCCCGCGTGGCCATGCTGGCCGCCACCGAAAAGGTCATCCTGCCCGCCATGCCCGCCACGCTGGATGCCCAGATAGTGGCCCGCATGGCCGATCAGGGCGAATTCGGCGAGGCGGACGTGGCCGGACCCATGGCGCTGGACATCGCCATCTCGCCCGATGCCGCCGCGCGCAAGGGTGTGGACCATCCCGTGGCCGGGTGCGCCGACATCCTCGTGACGCCGGACATAGAGAGCGGCAACATCCTGTACAAGTCACTGACCACATTGGCCCACGCGGACATGGCCAGCACCATGGCGGGCAGTTCCGCGCCGCTGGTGGTCACCTCGCGCGGGGACAGCGAACGTTCCAAGTTCTGCTCCATCGCGTTGGCGGGCTACCTGGCCTTGTCCGCAAGAAGCTAGCGCCGGCCCGCCCGTCCGTTCCATTCTTTTCCGGCGGCCTGCTTGCCGCGTTGCCGCCCTTGCACGACATCGCCCTTCGAGAGGATACCCATCTGAGTTCCCAGCCTTTTCCCACCGACGGCAAGCCAGCCGCCAGCACGGCCCGTCCCGCGGATTCGTCCGGCTCCGGGAAGGAACGCATTCTGGCCATCAATCCCGGCTCCACCTCCACCAAGGTGGCCTTGTACGAGGGCGAGACCGAGGTGTTTTCCGAAACCGTGGAACACCCGCGCGACGAGCTTGCGGCCTTTCCCACGGTCATCGCCCAGTACGCCTACCGCCGTGCCGCCGTGGACGCGCTGCTGGCCGAACACGGCATGACCGACATGCCCCTGGCCGCCGTGGCCGGGCGCGGCGGACTGCTGCCGCCCATGCCCGGCGG
>NZ_VRYY01000578.1 GCF_015731765.1 Nitratidesulfovibrio oxamicus | reverse complement strand
ACACAGGGACGCCATAGACAAAGAGTTCCAACGCCTTGAGCTTTTTGGCTTCGGGAAGGCGGCTAAGTTCCCAGGCGGTTTTCCACGAGTACTTGCTACCGCACCGACGGCATTTGAAACGGCCATCAGCGAGACGCCAAGCTCGGGTGTATGTGCACTTCGGGCATTCTCTCATGTCCAGACCTGCCTATCACAGGTCCGGTTTGGTTAGGTATTACCAAAAATAAACCCACTTTCCTGGGCATTAGAGGAGCTTCTTGAAAACATACCAAAAGCAAACAGCAACTCCACAAACGGCAGTTCTACTGCTTGGGACCCAGCCAAGCATCCAAGGGATCAGGACACCGGCAAGTTCATAGAAAAATAGGCAGAGCCATCCACTCTTGGCATGGAGTGGATGGCTCTTATTCTTTAGAATTTTTGCCAAGTTTATGGGCAAAGTATATAATGAAGAGATACACGCATGACGACAAAAACAACACTCCAATATTTGGTTTTACATCAAAACCCCTCCTGAAGTACATAAAATCGTCATCTCCAGATGGCATTATCCTATAATGATATCCACTATGGCTATACCCTCCAATCAAGGATATCAACAAGCAATACACCATCATTGCCGTCAAAATTCTATTCATGGCCTCACGTGTCGTTGCCATCAAAGCAAATATCACCGCAAGTATGCGCAGCATCTCTATGCATACAACATATTCAATACTAACTCCGTCAGAGACACCCATACCAAACCAGACGAAATGATCAACCACAACAAGCAATATTATTACAACACGTTGAAACATCAAAGCATCACACCTCAACTTCTCCACAATATTGCTCATCTTCCAACCTCACTGCTATCGTTGACGCAATATCAGACGAAAATTCTTGGCACGGCAACAACCCGGCTCCCAGTGCGCTCGACAACCTATGCAGCTACATGTATAGAAATACGCAACAATTGCCAAGCTGACGCGGGGGGTTGGGCTACCTATCCGTTCCCTCCGAAACCGCATGAAACCACCGTCACTGCCAAGCTAACGCTGGCGGCTGCCCTACCTAACCATACCTCCGAGACCAGCACGTGGTTCTACTACGGCAACGGGGCCAACGCCGCCGGGGGCGCACCCCATGCCTCCCCCGATCCCTACAGTCCCTATGACCCCCATGATCCCCATGCCCAGCTTGCGCCCGTGGCCCTCGATTCGGTGGTGCTGCCCGGCGGCGACATCATCCGCTACCGTTTCGGCGACAACGGCATGCCCTTCATGGTGTTGCGCAACGACGCGCCCAGCGAGGAAT
>NZ_VRYY01000577.1 GCF_015731765.1 Nitratidesulfovibrio oxamicus | reverse complement strand
ACCCGTGGCCCCCCCCGCCGCCGCTCCGCCCACGCACCCGGGCGACGCACCGGAAGCACCACCCGGTCCGCCGCACTCCGGCAACTGACAGGCCGCGCCCCGCATTCGCCGCATCGCCAGCAAGGAGCCCCACGTGTCGAACCTGTTCCGGTCCCTGCCTTCCATGGACGCCCTGCTCACCGCCCTGGCACACCCGGAACAGGCCGGGCCGGGAACACCCCCCGCACCCGAGCAGACCGCACAGGCCGACCTGTCCGCCCTGCCACGCCCCCTGCTGCGCGACCTGGTCAACGCCTTTCTCGACCAGTGCCGCGAGGCCATCCGGACCGGAACAATCACCGACGCCGCCTCCCTATCCACGCAGGCGCTGCTGCCCGCCCTTGCCGCGCACGTACTGCGCGCCGCGCGCCCCCACTTCCGCCGCGTGCTCAACGCCACCGGCGTGGTCATCCACACCAACCTCGGTCGTTCCCTGCTGGCGGAAGAAGCCACCGCCGCCGTGGCCGAGGCCTGCGCCAACTATTCCAACCTTGAATTCGACCTGTCCACAGGCGAACGCGGCAGCCGCTACTCCCATGTGGAAGAACTGCTGTGCAAGGTCACCGGGGCAGAGGCGGGCCTTGTGGTCAACAACAACGCCGCCGCCGTGCTGCTGGTGTTGGACACCCTGTGCACGGGCGGCGAGGTGGTGGTTTCGCGCGGGCAACTGGTGGAAATCGGCGGCAGCTTCCGCATCCCCGAAGTCATGGAAAAAAGCGGCGCGGTGCTGCGCGAGGTGGGCGCGACAAACCGCACCCACCTGCGCGACTACGAAAACGCCATCAACGAGCACACAGTGGCCCTGCTGAAGGTGCATACCTCCAACTACCGCATCACCGGCTTCCACAAGGAAGTGCCGCTGGCGGAACTGGTGGCGCTGGGCCGGGCGCGCAACCTGCCGGTCATCGAGGACCTTGGCAGCGGCAGCTTTCTGGACTTCAGCCCGTGGGGCCTGCATGGCGAACCCACCGTGCGCGAGGTGGTGGCCGACGGGGCCGACGTGGTCAGCTTTTCGGGCGACAAGGTGCTGGGCGGCCCGCAGGCCGGGCTTATCGTGGGGCGGCGCGAGATCATCGCGCGCATCAAGCGCAACCCGCTCAACCGCGCCCTGCGCATCGACAAGATGACCCTGGCCGCGCTGGAAGCCACCCTGCGCCTGTACCTGGACCCGGAACTGGCGCGCCGCAAGGTGCCCACCCTGCGCATGATGACCGCCCCGGCGGACGAACTGGCCCGGCGGGCGCGCAAACTGGCCACGCGGCTG
>NZ_VRYY01000576.1 GCF_015731765.1 Nitratidesulfovibrio oxamicus | reverse complement strand
GCGCCTGCCCGTGGGGGGAGACAACCCGCACCGGGTCACCGTCGACAAGGCCGAGGCGGGCCAGCGCGTCGGGGTGCACGGCCACGCGGGGTTCCGGGCGCAGGCGGCGCAGCGTGTCGATCTGCCGCCCCTCGGAATGGAAGAAGGGCAGCACCTTGCACCCGGACATGAGGATGAACGGGTATGCGGCGGCCACGTCCGGCGCGGAAACCGGCGACTGGGGCGGCTCCACGTACACGGGCAGGGGCGGGCGGCCTGCACCGGCCATGACGGAACTGACCAGTTCCACCTTGCCGCTGGACGTGGGAAAGCCGTCCGTCTCGTGCTTGCGATAGCGCATGGGGCCGAGCACCAGCCCCTTTTCCGCAAAGGCGCGAAAATCCATGCCGGAAGGTTCCAGCAGCCAGTTCAGGTAGGCGTTCCAGTCTGGCCAGGGAAAGGCCTCGTCCAGGCCCAGGCGGTGGGCCAGGTCCAGGATCACGGCGCGGTCGTCGCGGGCCTCGCCGGAATCCGGCCCGCGGGCCAGCTTGCGCCGGGCCAGCACGCACCACAGCTTGTGGAAGTAGACCACGTCGTCCTGCTCCAGCCAGTGGGCGGCGGGCAGCACCAGATCGGCCAGCTGTGCCGTGGGCGTCAGGAAGAGGTCGGACACCACGCTGAACTCCACATGGTCGCGCAGGGCGGCTTCCACCACGTCGCCTCGGGTGGCGGTAAGCATGGGGTTGGTGCCCACCAGCCACACCGCGCGGGGCCGGTACGGTTCGCCGCTGACGCAGGCCTGCCAGAAGCTGGGCTGATGGCAGCCGGGGCCGAAGGGAAAGCGCCCCGCGCCGATCATGCGGGCCTTCCGGTCCGGCGACAGCAGGTGCATGCCCAGCACCTTCTTGTTCTCCAGCGGCGACTTGCAGCGGATGTCCGGCGGCGGCACCCAGTGCACCATGCCGCCCGGCACGTCGAGGTTGCCGGTGACGGCCATGAGCAACAGCAGGGCGCGCCCGGTCTGGAAGGCGTTGACGCTGGTGTCTATGCCGTTGCCCCACAGCAGGCTGGCGGGCTTTGTCGTGGCCAGCGCGCGGGCGGCGGCGATGATGTCTTGCGCGGGCACGCGGGTGATGGGTGCGGCCCACTCCGGTGGAAAGGCGAGCACGTGCTCGGCCAGTTCGGCAAAGCCGGTGCAGTGGCGGGCCACGAAGTCCGCGTCGTGCAGCCCCTCGCCGATGATCACGTGCAGCAGGGCCAGCGCCAGCGCGCATTCCGTGCCGGGGCGCAGTTGCAGGTGCTGCGTGGCCGCGCGCGCGGCAGAGGTG
>NZ_VRYY01000575.1 GCF_015731765.1 Nitratidesulfovibrio oxamicus | reverse complement strand
ATGCAGGGCGGGCTCACCTCGCCCGCCCGCCCGTGGTTTCGCCTGCGCCTGGCCGATGGGGCCGACGCGGAATCCGGCCCGGCCCGCCGCTGGCTGGATGCGGTGGAACAGCGGCTGTACTGGGCGCTGGCCCGCAGCAACTTCTACCAGGCCTCGCACGCGCTCTACACCGAACTGGCCGCCTTCGGTTCCGCCGACCTGTACCAGGAAGTGGACCCCGAACGGCTGACCCGTTTCGCCGCGCTGACCTGCGGTGAATTCTCCTGGGCCTGCGACGCGGCGGGCCGCGTGGACACCGTTGCGCGGCGCATGCTGATGACCGCCCGCCAACTGGCGGAACGCTACGGCGAGGCGCGGCTGTCCACCGGCACGCGGCGCATGCTGCGCAAGGAGCCCAACCGCCATGTGGAGGTGGTGCATCTGGTGCGGCCCCGCGCCGTGCGCACCCCCGGCCACGGCGGCAACCTGCACATGCCTTTCGAGTCGCTGGTGTTCGAGGCGGATGGCGCCGCCGGGGACCTGCTGCACGAGGGCGGCTTCGAGGAGTTCCCGCACCTCGCGGCGCGCTGGGATGTCACCGGCAGCGACGTGTATGGCCGATCGCCCGGCATGGACGTGCTGCCCGACGTCAAGATGCTGCAGGAAATGGCCCGCAGCCAGCTGCTGGCCATTCACAAGGTAGTCAACCCGCCCATGCGCGTGCCCACCGGCTTCAAGCAGCGACTCAACCTCATTCCCGGCGCGCAGAACTACGTGGCGCCGGGCCAGCCCGAGGCCGTGGCCCCGCTCTACCAGATCAACCCGGACATCGCGGCGGTGACGCGCAAGATCGACGACGTGCGCAAGGCCGTGCGCGAGGGGTTCTTCAATGATCTCTTCCTGATGTTCACGGCGGACGGGCGCTCCAACGTCACGGCGGCAGAGGTGGCCGAACGCGGGCAGGAAAAGCTGCTCATGCTCGGCCCGGTCATCGAGCGGCACCAGACGGAACTGCTCGATCCGCTGCTGACGCGCACCTACGGCATCCTGCGCCGGGCCGGGGCGCTGCCGCCCAACCCGCCGGAACTGGAAGGGCTGGAGATGCGCGTGGAATACGTTTCGGCCCTGGCCCAGGCCCAGCGGCTGGGCGCGGCGCAGTCCATCCGCCAGTTCGCGGCGGAGGTCACGGCCCTGTCGGCCACCGCGCCCGGCGTGCTGGACAAGATCGATTTCGAGCAGGCCGTGGACGAACTGGCCTCCATCGGCGGGGTGCCCGCCAGGGTGGTGCGCTCCGACGCCGAGGTACTGCGGCTGCGCGCGGAGCGCGAGGC
>NZ_VRYY01000574.1 GCF_015731765.1 Nitratidesulfovibrio oxamicus | reverse complement strand
GCATGCGCCGCCGGGCCGTGGCCGGGCGGACGCCGCGCTGGCGGCGCGGAAGGGCCGATGCGGCCCGTTCCCTCAAGCGCGTATTTTACACAGTTTCGTGCAAGAGCACCAGTCGCAATGTTTACCGTCGCGTGGCAGCAGCAACGGCGCTTCGGCCATGTGCCGCAACAGGAAGGAGAGCAGGGCGGGAATGCGGGTGGTGATGGCCGCATCGCGGGTTTCGTCGTCCGTGCCGTCTCCGAACAGGGGCAGTTCCTGCCCGGCGTCGCGCAGGATGACCCAGGCGGCGTCGTGCACGTCGCGCCCGGAATGCTGGCCGTACATGTGGACGTAGGCGGGCAACTGCACGCCGTGCAGGGCACCGGCCACGTCGGCCAGCAGGTCGGGGTCACGGTCCGGGGTCCACACCTCGATGCGTTCCCACAGCGCGTCGTCGGACCACGCGGACGGCTTCCATTCCACCTTGCCGGTCTTGTAGTCCAGGATCACCGCGCCCTGGCCGTCTTCGAAGTCGCGCAGGTCCACCCGGTCCACCCGGCCATGCAGGCGGCGGATGCGACGGCCAGCGCTGCCCGGCACGTCGATGGTGGCCTCCACCGGTTCCTCCAGTTCCAGCACGGTGAACCGTTCCGGCTGGCGGGACAGGTAGCGGCCAAGGCGTTCCGGTCCGGCCACCTCCAGCATCAGCAGGGCGTCTGGCGGCAACTGGGCGGAAAGGCCCGAGGCGCCGAGCCGTTGCAGGAACAGCCGGGTAAGGTGTTCGGCGGAAAGTTCGTCGCGGCGCACCTCGCGCCCCTTGTGGGGCAGGTGAAAGTCCAGCAGCACCTTGTGCAGCAGGTCGCCCACGGCAATGGGGTCGTCGCCTTCGTTCACCTCGTCCGGCGGGGCCAGCCCGGCCAGCCGTTCGTGAAAGAAGCGCACCGGGCAGGTCAGCCATGCGTCGAGGGTGGAGGGCGACACGGGCGCGTCCAGCAGCCGTTCCAGCGCATCGTTGATGGCGGTGGTGCGTTCGATGGGGCGCGGCGCGGAACGGAACGGACGCACCGTGCACGCGGCGGCATGCAGCGGGGGCTGCCCGGGAGAGAGCAGGCCGCCGCGCGCCCGTTCCTCGCGCCACAGCAGTTCTTCCACGAAGCGGCTGCGGATCTTCTTTTCGTCCAGCAGGCCGCTGCGGTCCACGCCGGTCTGGTAGCACAGCACGGCCTGTTCCGCACCGGCCAGCAGACGGTGGAAGTTGTGCGCGGCCACCCGCTCGCGGCGGCGCGAATCGGGCAGCCCGGCCATGGCGCGCAGGCTGTCGGGCAGCAGCGG
>NZ_VRYY01000582.1 GCF_015731765.1 Nitratidesulfovibrio oxamicus | reverse complement strand
GACGACTCCCGCCGGAAACGCGGCCAGGGGCGCACATCCGGCGCGGCCCCGGCTGACCGCATGGCCTACGCCACCTGCACCGGGGTGCGCAACGCGCCGCCGCGCCTGTCCCTGACCATTCCGCCCGACAACCTCGACGCCGCCACATGGGACCAGATCGAAAGCGCGCTGGCCCTGCCCTGCATGGTGCATCTGGCCGTCATGCCAGACGCCCACGCGGGCTACGACCTGTGCATCGGCGGGGTGGCCCTGCTGGACGGGCACATCAGCCCCAGCTTCGTTGGCTACGACATCGGCTGCGGCATGTGCCACGTGAACACCGGCCTGCCCGCGGACGAGGTGCTGCCCGACGAGGCCGCGCGGCAACTGCTGTTCGACCGGCTGCGACTGGCCATCCCCGTGGGCACCGCCACCCGCGCCCCCGGCGAATACGACCTGCCGCGCTTCACCAGCGCCAGCGGAGACACGCAACTGACCGACGCGGTCAACGCACGCCAGACAATCCAGTTGGCCACCCTTGGCGGCGGCAACCATTTCCTTGAAGTGGGGGTGAACAAGCGCGGTGAAATCGGCGTCACCGTGCATTCCGGCTCGCGCCGCTCCGGCTGGGACATCGGGGCATGGTACATGAAGCAGGGCAGGCTGTTCCCGCTCGTTTCGCGCCTTGGCCGCGCCTACCGGCAGGACATGGACTGGGCGCTGGACTACGCCCTGCAGAACCGCCGCCTGATGCTGGAACACGCCCTGCGCGCGCTGGCCGACGTGCACCGGCAACTGGCCCGGACCACACGCAAGCGCCCTGCCCGCCCCGCCAAACCCGCCGGGGGCACCGGGAACACAGCCCCCAACGGTCCCACCGTTCAGCCGGACGCCAAAGCATCAGTGATACCCCTCCCCCAGCCACCCTTGACCGAGCAGGAAATATCCTTGCTGCTGGGCCGCATGATCAACGAGAACCACAACCACGCCGTGGTTCTGAACCAGTCCGGCCCTTCCGGCGCACCGCTGGTGCTGCACCGCAAGGGCGCAACCCCGGCTGACGCGGGCCAGCCCGGCGTCATTCCCGCCAACCAGCGGGACGGGGTGTACGTCACGGAAGGGCTGGGCAACGCGGAATACCTGTCCTCGGCCTCGCACGGGGCTGGCCGCCGCATGTCCCGCAACGAGGCGCAGCGCACCATCCCCCTCGAGCGATTCCGGTCGCAGATGCGCGGCATCATCTGCCGCGCCGACAGGGGGGTGCTGGACGAGGCCCCGGACGCCTACAAACCCATCGCGGAAGTGCTGGCGGCGCAAGACGGCGTGCTGGTGCGGATCATCGACCACTTCCGCCCGCTGGTGGTGCTGAAAGGGTGATGGGAACCCGGTAGGAGAGGGACAACAAGGTCGCCCCTCGCCCGCCCCTTCGCGCATCGGCTCACCTTTTCCACAAGAGAGGTGACAGGCCATGCACCGCCCCTCCCTTCCATCGCCCGAGGCTACATACCGCACGTAGCCGTGTGCGACGCCACGCTGTTGCACGACACATGCGCCACACCGCCTCCTCCGCTACACCCCGCCTGCGAGAGCCATGCGCACATCGCATTCCGCCGGGCAGATCACCCGAAGGTGCTTTGACCGAGGGAAGCTGCCCGGCAGGGAATGCGGTGCAGGATGCCCACCGGTAAAGGCACCCTCGCTTCACCATGCCTGCGAGAGCTTTGCGCGCATTGGCGGCACCGGCGGCAGATCACCCGAAGGCGCCCCGCGCCGGAGGGAAGCTGACGCCGCAGGGACGCCGCGCAGGATACGTCGGGGGTTCAGGGGGCAGCGCCCCTTGAAGCGCGGGGATGCAAGGGGCCATCGCTTAATGGCCCCTTGCCCGCCGGAGGCATAACGAAATCGAGGGCGACTAGAGAGGCGGGACTGTCTTCGTAGAAGCCCGGCCATATACGCGCAACACGTCTTCCCTCTCCCTTCCCCCTCCCCTTCCCTTCCCCCAACAAAAAAAGCGCCCGGTCATACCGACCGGGCGCTCTCTTCTCACATCAGACCGCGTGGCGACTCGCAGCCGCCCCGCGACTAGAAACCGAAACCGTCGTCGCTGGCGCCGGAGGCGCCAAAGCCGAAGGTATCGGGCACGCCGCCGCTGGTGTCTTCGGCGGGCGCATCGAAGTCGGCCATGGCGCCACCTTCGGCGGCAGCCGCGCCAGCGGCGCCGGCGGCGGCCACGGGCAGGGCCTTCAGGGCTTCCTTGACGGCGCGGGAAACGATGTCCTTCACGCTGGACTCGATTTCCTTCTCGTCAATGGCCACCTTGCCGTTGAAGGGAGCCAGTTCCTTCTTCAGGTTGGCGATGTCGCCGTTCAGGCTCTGGACCTTCTGCTCGGACTGGCCAAGCTTCTTTTCAAGGTCGGCGGCCTGGCCCTTGAAGGGGGTCAGTTCCTTCACCTGGGCCTGCAGACCGGCCACGGTTTCTTCCAGGTCGGCCACGTTGGCCTTCAGCGCGGCGATCTTGTCCAGCACCACGCTGATGCCGGCCAGTTCCGCGGCGGAAATGGGCTGGAGGGACACGTTGTCGCCAAGGCGGCCACATTCCTTCTTCACCCAGTCGTCGTAATTGCCTTCGGCTTCACCGCACTGCATGAACGCGGGGTTCTGGCTGTACAGCCAGCCCTTGGCCATGGGCGCCACGGCGGCTTCTTCTTCGGTGGCCAGGGCGCGCTGGGCCAGGTAACCCAGCAGGTCGGACACGTCGGCACCGGCTTTCCCGGCGACCAGGCCGAGAACGGTTTCCATCTTGAACACTCTGCGACCTTCGTCAGACATTGCAGCCTCCTGATATCGGAAGAATGACTTCTCGGTTCGTTGTTCCGGCCGGGCGCGCGCCTTCGCGCGCCGCCTTCTCTGCCGCTAGCGGCGGCCCATGGCGCGCACGTAGGTGAGCGCGGCGGTACGGTACACAAGGTGGCCGAGCTTCGACCACGGCAGGTAGGCGAACAGCATCCACACCGCCACAAGGTGCACGTAGTACACGCTGTAGGCGACAGGAGCGATGCCCGCGAGGCGGAACAGCTGGCTGAGCACGCCGGTGACGGCCACAACCCAGATGACGCCGAGCAGATACCAGTCGTAGTAGTTCGAGCTGGTCTTCTTGGGATCAAGCGCCTTGCGACGCACCGTAAGGATGGCCAGGCCCACCAGCAGCATCACCGCGCCGATGTTGGCCAGGATCTTCACGGGGAAGGTCTGGGGCATGGGCGTGTGGACCGCGATGGCCGGAATCACCTTGCCGCCCCAGTGCCCCACGGCCACCACGGCGGTGACGAAGGCCAGGATGACGAAGGAGTACATGAGAACCATGTGGCCCACCTTGCGGTCGGACTTGTCCGCGCCGCAATCCTTGAACTTGGTGTGGGTCAGCACTTCCTCGAGGATCACGTCCACCAGGTGCAGCGTCCAGTGCTTGGTCTTGCCGAGCATCATGGTGCGGCCTTCAGGCTCGAACGACGCGATGAGGTTCTTGGTCCCCTTGAACAGGATGCCCACCGCCGTGAAGAAGGTGAGGATGAAGATGGGGTCGATGGTGAAGTCGCCGGGGAACAGCTTGCCGAACACGATCTCGCCTTCGGGGAAGACGGAACCGTTCACGCCGGCCATGATCGCCCAGACCACCGCCCACAGGATGGCCGGGATGGCCACCAGGATGGGCAGGTACTGGGCGGACGACAGCCACTTGCCAACCACGGAGGGCTGGGTGAGGCGGGCGTAGGTCATGTTGCGCAGGGCGGACAAGAGGTCGCCGGGCTTGGCGCCACGCGGGCACAGGTCGGAACAGGTGCCGCAGTTGTGGCACAGCCAGATGTCCACGTCGGACAGCAGCTTGTCCTTCAGGCCCCACGAGGCCCAGACCATCTCCTTGCGGGGATAGGGGTTGTTTGTGGGGGAGATGGGGCAGGCCACGCTGCAAGTGGCGCACTGGTAGCACTTCTTGAGCGATTCGCCACCGACTGCCTGCAGTTCTTTGACGAACTCAAGATCGGGTTGAATCCTGACGGGTTGAGCCATGTTCCATCTCCTCCTAGTACCCCTTGAACGGGTTCGGACCCTTCTCAAGGATCATGTTCATGAAGTCCTCGATCACGCCGGGGAGCTTGTCGTACTCGTCAATGGCGACTTCGTACTGCTCCACGCGGTCCGGTTCCACGCCAAGGCGGTTCAGCGTCTCGGCAATGTTCTCCTTGCGGCGCTTGCAGATTTCCGAACCCTTGACGAAGTGGCACTGGTAGTCGTCGCCGTACTTGCAGCCCAGCATCATCACGCCGTCGATGCCCTTGGACATGGCGTCGGCAACCCAGATGGCGTTGACCGAGCCAAGGCAGCGCACGGGAATGATGCGCACGTACGGGCTCCAGTGCTTGCCGCGCAGCGCGGCCATGTCCAGCGCGGGGTAGGCGTCGTTCTCGCAGGCCAGGATGACCACGCGGGGGCCGCCCTTCTTCATGTCCGGCGGCACGTTGATCTCGCGGATCATGGAACCGATCTGGTCGACGTTGTAGTTGGCGAAGGAGATGACGCGCTCGGGGCAGGCGCCCATGCACGTGCCGCAGCGGCGGCAGCGGGCGGGGTTCGGCTTCGGCGTGCCCTTTTCATCGTCGTCCAGCGCGCCGAAGGGACATTCCTCGGTGCAGCGCTTGCACTGGGTGCAGCGGACGAAGTTGAACAGCGGGTACGACAGGTCGCCCGAGCGGGGGTGCACCGCAACGCCCTTGTTGGCGGATTCGATGCACTGGATGGCCTTCATGGTGGCGCCAACGGCGTCTTCCTCGGCGGCATCCAGCATCATGGGCTGGCGCACGCAACCGGCGGCGTACACGCCCGTGCGGCGGGTTTCGTAGGGGAAGCAGATGTAGTTCGAGTCGGCGTAGCCTTCGAACAGCTCCAGGTCCGGGAAGGCCGGGCCCTGGCGGTAGTCGAAGTTGACGATGGGATCCTTGGCGGTGGCGGGCACGATGCCGGTGGGCAGCACCACCATGTCCACGTTGATCTCGATGTCGTCGCCGATCAGGGTCTTGTCGCACAGCACGTTCAGGCTGCCGTCGGCGGCCTGGGTGATGGCGCGGATTTCCGCCTTGGACATCATGACGCCCAGGCGATCCTGCGCGGCCTTGTAGAATCGCTCGTGGATGCCCTGCACCACCATGCTGTCGTACAGGATGAAGGCTTGGCCTCCGTCGAAGGCGTCGCACACGTAACCGGCCTGCTTCAGGGCAACAACGCTGCTGATGGCGTTGGAGATGGGCAGGTGGCGCACGCTTTCGTGGTCCTTCACCGCCGGGGCGGCGGCTTCGCCTTCCGCCGGGGCGGGGGCTTCGGCCGGGGCCTCGGGGGCGCACAGTTCGGCATAGGGGTCGGCGGGCTCGGCCAGCGCGGTGTTCAGGATGAAGGCCACGCGGCGGGCGGTGATGGTGCCCGTCTTGGCCATCTTCTCGAACTCGGCGGCGGTGACCACGTTCTGCAGGGAGCCGTACCCGAAGGGTTCGAGCACCTTGGTGTCCTGCGGCTGCCAGCCGGTGGCCAGCACCACGGCGCCCACCTTCACTTCCTGTTCGCCGGAAGCAAGGGCGATGGTGGCGGTGAAGTCGCCGGGCTGCCCGGACAGCTTGGCCAGCTTCGCCTTGGTGTACACGGTGATATTGTCGTCAGCCTGCACGGCGGCGATCTTCTTTTCGATGCCGGTGTCGTGCACGTCGGTGTAGGGGTGGCTGAGCGGGACGGTCTTCAGAAGGCCCAGGGCGCGACCGCCGAGGACTTCGTCCTTTTCCACCAGCACCACTTCGTGCCCGGCCAGCGAGCCGTTGACCGCGGCGGTAAGGCCGGTCCAGCCGCCGCCCAGCACCAGGATGCGGCGCACGCCCTCGGAGGGCGAACCGTCAGGCGCGGTGGTCTTTTGCAGCCGCACCACGCCCATGTTCACGTAGTCGGTGACCAGCATTTCAAGCAGTTGGGGGGCCGCTTCGGGGTCGGCCAGCGAGCCGTCGGGATTCTTGTAGCTCATCACGCCCTGCTCACGCAGGTTCACGCGGTCCACAAGCACGCCTTCGAACTCGTAGAGGTCCCAGTCCACGCGGGGCGAAGCGCCGCACAGCAGCACGCCGTCCAGCCCTTCTTCCTCTATGTCGGTAGCGATCTCGTCGCGCGCCTTCTTGTCGGCAAGGACGGGAAAGACCTTGCAGACCGGCGTGAGATCGCCCCATTTGCCGCCAACGGTGTCGGCAAGGGAATCAAGGTCGAGACCGCCGCCGATGCTCGACTGGTCGAAATAGACGCCAATTTTGGTGGCCATTCTGTATTACCTCCCTCTCACCGTTTGAATCGCCTTCAGGGCGGCGCTGGTGCCGGACTGGGCGGTGCGCATCACGTCGAGCGGCTTCTGGGCGCACCCGGCGGCAAAGATGCCCTTTTCCTCGCCGCCGACGATGAAGCCTTCCTCGTCAACGGGCACGTCGAAGGGCAGCTTCTGCCCGGCAAGGCTGGGCTGCATGCCGGTGGCCAGCACGACAAGGTCGTAGCGGTACTTGCGCTTTTCGCCCTTCACCGCGTCTTCCACCTCGACGATGACGTCGCCGGTGGCGGCGTCTTCCTCGACGCCGGCGACCTTGCCCTTGACCAGGGCGATCTTTTCGTCCGCCTTCACCTTGCGCAGGAACTTGTCATAGCGGCCGGGGGTGCGCAGGTCGATGTAGTACACCGTCACTTCCGCGTCGGGGTACTGCTCGCGCACGTACAGGGCCTGCTTGAGGGAGGCCATGCAGCAGATGTAGGAACAGTAGTTCAGGTGGTTCTGATCGCGCGAGCCCGCACACTGCACGAAGGCCACCTTCTTGGGGGCCTTGCCGTCGGAGGGGCGCTTGATCTGCCCGGCGGTGGGACCGCTGGCCGAGGCCAGGCGTTCCAGTTGCATGTTGGACACGCAGTTGGCGAACGCGCCAGCGCCAAGGTTGGTCAGCCTGGTCACGTCGTACGGCTTCCACCCGGTGGCGACCACGATGCTGCCCACATTCAGCTCGATGTCGCGGGGGGCTTCGTTCATGTCGCAGAACGCGCTCTTGCCGACCTTCAGTTCGTCGGCGCGGGAAAGCGCGGCCTTGTCGAGCACGAAGCGGCTGGGAAAGGCGAACGGCACACTCATGTACAGCGGCTTGCGCTTGGCGAGGCCCAGTTCGAACTCGTTGTCGACGTCGCTTTCAAGGGAGGAGGCGAGCAGGGAAAGATCGGCGCTGCTCGGCACGGTGCCGCGCGGCTCGATGTGCACCTTAACGGTGTAGTTGCCGGCATCGCCGGACACGGCGGTCACTTCCGCCTGGGTGAAGAACTTGATGCGGGGGTTCTTCTTGATGCGCTGGAACTGGATTTCCAGACCGCAGGAGGGAGGGCAAAGCTTGGGGAAATATTTATTCAGCTGCGCAACCCGCCCGCCAAGAAATGGTGTTTTCTCGACGATGTACACTTCATAGCCGACTTCCGCGGCTTCAATGGCGGCCGTAAGTCCGCTGAAACCGCCTCCGACGACGAGTATGGAGTTCGACATTCTCGCTATCCTCCCTACAGTTTATCGGGCCTTCGTCAAAACGGCCTAAGCCCAGACAATAAGGCATGCTTACTGCCCCGGCTTAGGCCGTCCGGGTGAAAGGAGAAAGGGGCGGTTGCGGCTTGCCGCAACCGCCCCTGAAGCTCACCTATTCGGTGGGAATGATCTGGTAGTAGGGCTTCTTGAAGATCTTCGTTTCGCCCTTCTTGGGATCATGCTTGGAGTTCACGAAGCACTTCCACTTGGAGTCGTCGAGGCCCATGAAGTCGGCACGGTAGTAGAAGCCGGGGTAACGGGACTCTTCACGGAAGCGGATGTGCTGCATGTGCAGGCGCACGGTCCACAGACGGTGGTAGTTTTCCCAGCAGCGCAGCAGTTCGTGCAGGTCACGAGCGGCCAGCTTGAGGGAGTCTTCTTCCATCATGTCCATGAGCGCGAAGCCGGTGTCCAGCGCCGCAGCGGAGGTGGTGTAGTAGGTACCGCAACCACCGCCGTATTCATCGGTGCACTTCACGAGGCGCATCATGAAGTTCTTGGGGCTGATGTAGGTCGGGTTCACCACCGGATCGGTGGAGGCGTCCTTGCCAGCCAGGTAGTTGTAGTAAGGACGGTAGATGAGCTGCTTCAGCTCTTCGGCCGTTTCCTTGATGGCGGGCTTGAAGTCCTTGTGGTCGATGCACCAGCGGACCATCTGCTTGCCGCAGATACGGCCTTCGGCGTGCGAACCGGAGGAGAACTTGTGGCCGGAAGCGCCCACGCCGTCGGCGCAGGTCCACAGGCCCATGACGGTGGTCATGCGGTTGTAGACCTTGCCGTTGTCCGCGCGCACCTTGTAGTCTTCGGGCACCCAGGCTTCGTCCGGACCGGACACCCAGATACCGCAGCAGCCGGAGTGCGAGCCGAGCAGGTAAGGTTCGGTGGGCATGATTTCCGAGCCGCGTTCTTCGGGCTGGATGTTCATGCAGGCCCACAGGTTGGCCTGACCCACGCACATGTCGAGGAAGTCTTCCCAGGCTTCGGACTCGAGGTGCTTCTGCTGTTCGGGGGTCATGGTGGCGAAGGTGTTCTGCAGGGCGGTCTTGGTGTCCATGTAGATGGGACCGCGACCTTCGCGCATTTCGCGAAGCATCATGTGGTTACGCAGGCAGGTCGGAATGACGTGACCCTTGGCGTAGCCGCGATCTTCGTAGGGCTTCAGCATTGCGCGGTTGGTGGCGCAGTAGTCTTCACCCTTGTAGTTGGTGGCCTTCGCCTTGAACAGCAGGAACCACGCGCCGACCGGGCCGTAACCGTCCTTGAAGCGGGCGGGCACGAAGCGGTTTTCCATCATGGTCATTTCGGCGCCGACCTGGGCACACATGGTGTAGGTCGAACCGGCGTTCCACACGGGGTACCAGGCGCGGCCCATGCCTTCACCAGTGGAGCGGGGCTTGTACACGTTCACCGCGCCGCCGCAGGCAACCATCATCGCGTTGGTACGGAAGATGTGCACTTCGTTTTCGCGCAGGTTGAAGCCCACGGCGCCAGCGATGCGGTTGTCGGTGTTGGCGTCAAGCAGCAGCTTCACGATGAAGATACGTTCCATGATGCGGGATTCGCCAAGGGCGTTCTTGGCCGCTTCGGCCACGATGCACTTGTACGATTCACCGTTGATCATGATCTGCCAGCGACCGGAACGGACGGGGTCGTCGCCAGCGCGCAGCGACTTGCCGGCGGCCTTGGCCTGGGCGCCGTCGAGGTTGTGGCCGTGTTCGTCCTTGATCCAGCAGGGCAGGCCCCACTCTTCGAACAGGTGCACGGAGTCGTCAACGTGACGGCCAAGGTCGAAGATAAGGTCTTCGCGCACGAGGCCCATGAGGTCGGTGCGGACCATGCGCACGTAGTCGTCGCAAGGGTTCTTGCCGAGGTACGTGTTGATGGCGGACAGGCCCTGCGCAACGGCGCCGGAACGCTCGAGGGTGGCCTTGTCCAGCAGCATGATCTTCAGGTCGGGGGCATACTTGTCGGCCCAGCGAACGACTTCGAACGCGGTGCCGCAAGAGCCCATACCACCGCCGACGATGAGAATGTCGACGTCATGTTCCTTCACGATGGGATCGGCGATGGCCACACCCTTCGGCTGTTCCTTAACGGGAATCATCGGCATAGCTAAATCTCCTTATCGCAATGACTTGCGGTGGGTTCCGAACTAGCGGTTGCCGCCTTCGCAACCGGTTTCATACCAGCACTGGCTCAGATCAGAGTCGCTGATCGCGGCCTTTTCACCCAGGGCAACCTTGGGAGCGATGAGCGCCGTTTCGGTGAACAGCAGTTCATTTTCCAGGTCGCCAGCTTCGGGCTTGCCGTCGAAGGGCTTGATGGAGCCTTCGGGGGTGGTACGAATGGGGAACTTGAAGCGCTTCACATTCCCGTTGCGGAACTTGACGGTCCACATGATGGAGTCGGCCGAGCGCATGGGGATGCAGGTGCCGCCCATGGGCGCGAAGTCGGCGTAGGGGCGGGCCGTGATGGCGCCCTGGGGGCAGATCTTCACGCAGGAGTAGCATTCCCAGCAGGCTTCGGGCTCCTGGTTGTAGGCCTTCATGGCCTCGGCGTCGAGGATCATGAGGTCGTTGGGGCAGATGTACATGCAAGCGGTCTTTTCGCCACCCTTGCAGCCGTCACACTTGGACGGATCAACATAAGTCGGCATACCTTATCCTCCAACTCAGCGAATTAAGGGGTTATACCTTGTCAGCCTCAACCCATGCGGATCCCACCATCATGTCGATGGAGGCTGAAAAAGCAGGTTCGGGAGCCTGCCTTTTCGGACTGCATCGCCCTCTAGCGGCCTGATCGTGTTGCTTGTGACTGATTTAACAATGTGGCCCGATAGTGTCAAGCAACTTGTTCAAACCCTTCACAAGGATACGCCATGGGCTTGTTTTTGCGTGGTTTATTGGGACATTTCGCCACGTTGCGCTGCCCATGGGGGGCGAGCCCGCCGCACTGCCCCTTGCGGTGTATCGTGAAGCAGGCAGAGTTTCAAGACCGTCCGCCGTCGTTTTCCGGCCTTTTATCCATTTTTTCACGAAAGACCGCCCTGAACGGGTTTCCGACAATGAGGGATCGGCCCGATTCCGGACTGGGATGCATGGCTATGACTGTTCAAACAAGCAGTTACATGACTCCGCGACACCCTTGCGACGCCCTTGTGACGGTATGCGCATGAAGCACAAACGTCACCCCGGGGGCACCCCACATGCCCCGCCGCCTCGCGGGTGCGCCCACACAACACACCTGCAATGGCTTGACATGAAAGAGAATGCACCAGAAATACCACCCCTGCCGGGCATGTGCGCATTGTCTCAAGCCGGTGACGAAACCCCAGTTACAAGGAACAGAACCACACGCAGCGCAAGTCGAGCTCCCGCCATGTCGGGCCTCCGCTCCCTCTCTGCCGTGCAACCGCCCCCCTCCTCCCCTGCGTGCTGTCCTGCCCGCTTCCATGCCGGGCGCCATTACGTGCGCCATGTCGGACACCTTCGCGGCGTGGCGCGGGCCTTGCCACTTGCCGAAGCGCACGTTTCGGGCTAGGTGGTACGCCACATCACCATCCCAACACAGGTTTCCCCATGCATGACAACAACGATTCCCCGTCCGGCCGTCCGGAACGGGATGATGCGTCCCAGCCGGAACGCTTCGAACGCGCCGAGCGCCCCGAACGGGCAGAGCGCCCCGCCCGGCCCGACCGCTCCGACAGGGGCGACAGGCTCGACAGACCCGCCCGTTCCCCCCGGCCCGGACAGGGCCGCCCCGCTTCCGGCCAGTCGCTGGTCGAATCCATCATGGAACTCGACCGCGACATCATCCGCCTGCTGGCCAAGCGCGCCCGTCTCTTCCAGAAGGTGCGCGGCAGCCGCCGCTCCGGCGTGTCATCCGCCCCCGCGCGCGACACCGTGGCCGAAAAGCAGCTGCGCGAGGCGTGGGAAAGCGCCGCCGCGCGCGTCAGCCGCGACCCGCGCTTCGTGCGCCAGTTGTTCGCGCTGCTGCAGGAAGTTGAAATGCAGGAGCGCAGCCCAGAAGGCGAAGTGCGCCCAAGCTTCAACCTTGCCCCGCCGCGCCGCCCCGTCTCCATCAATATATATGGACCGCTGGCCATCCGCCCCACCCGACTGTGGGTGGCCCTGGCCGCCGCCGCCGGTGCGGAGGCCAACATAGAGGGCGCCATGCTGGGCGACCACCTGATCGACGCCGTCAAGGCGCTGAACCAGGCGGGCGCGCACCTGTCGTGGGAAGGCGACGCCCTGGTGCGCAGCAAGGGCGGCGACCCGCTGGAGTTCACCGACAAGGTCATCTACGCGGGTGACGATTCCCTCAATTTCCACCTGCTGGCCGCGCTGTCTCTTGGCGCCGTAGGCAAGGTCAAGTTCACCGGCGGCCCGGCGCTGAAAATGGCCGACACCACAGCGCTGCGTCAGTTCCTGCCGCTGCTCGGCGCGCGTCTGGCCCCCGTGGTGCCCAAGTCGTCCGGCCTGCCGGTGCGCCTGGAATGTTCCGGCGTGCTGCCCGACGAGGTGCGCATCCCGGCGGAACTGCCCGCCGACGCGCTGACCGCGCTGCTGCTGGCCGCTCCGTTCTGGAACGCCCCCATCACCCTGCACTGCGCCGGTCACCCGAATGCTTCTGCGTGTATCGCGGAAGTGCTGCCCCTGCTGCACTCCTGCAAGGCTGGCGTGACCACGCTGGGCGAAACAGGCGACGACGCCCTCTCCGTGCGCGTCACCCCCGTGCCCGCCACCAGGCTGCGCGTGCCCAAGGCCCCCACCATGGGCATCGACCCGCTGGTGGCCGCCGTGATGCTGGCCATGCCCGCCTTCACCGGTGGCGAGGCCCGGCTTTCCGGCACCTGGGACGCCGCGCAGCCCCA
>NZ_VRYY01000572.1 GCF_015731765.1 Nitratidesulfovibrio oxamicus | reverse complement strand
CGGCGGGTGCGCGCCGCAGGTCCACCCCGGCCACGCGCAGGCTGCCGCCCGTGGGGGGCAGCAGGCCGCAGAGCATCCGGAAGATGGTGGACTTGCCCGCACCGTTGGGGCCCAGCAGGCCGAATATTTCTCCGCGCCGCACGTCGAAGCTGGCCCCCTTCACGGCCATGAACGTGCCGAAGCGGCGTTCCAGGTTGCGCACCTTGATGACCGGCGTACTGTTCGGGGTATCGGGAGCCTGTGCGGATGGTTGGCCCGGCGGAGGACAATCCGGTGCGTCAGGGCCAGATATGTTCGGGCCGGATATGTTCGGGCCAGACGCGTCCGGGCCGGATATGTTCGTGCCGGACACGTTAGGGGCAGGTGCGGTGACGGCCGGCATGGCGTCCAGCCCCGGTGCGGGCCTGTCGCCCGTGCCCGCCTCTTGCGGCAGGGCGGCGAACAGGGCCAGAAAGCCGTCCTCGAAGCCGGGGGCGCGGGGGTACAGGTGGCCGATTGTGCCCGGCGCGGCGTCCCCTTCCGCAAGCAGTCCGCACTCAACCAGCGCCCGCGCCGACTCGGGGGTCTCCGTCAGCAGACGCACCCCGCCTGCGTGCAGCACGGCGTCGGTCACGCCGGGGACCCCGGACAGCAGAGTCTGGGCCGTGCGGGCGCGCATGGCGGGGGTGACGAACCATGTCCGGCCCGTGAGCGGGCGGGTGAAGTGGCCGGGGGCGCCGTCGCCCACCAGCCGCCCGTGGTGCATGATGGCCACCCGGTCGCAGTGTTCCGCCTCGTCCAGGTAGGCGGTGCTGACCAGCACGGTGATGCCGTGCTCGCGCACCAGCGAGAACACGATGTTCCACAGTTCGCGCCGGGACAGCGGGTCCACCCCCACGGTGGGTTCGTCCAGCAGCAGCAGGCGGGGCGAGCGCACCAGGGTGCAGGCCAGTCCCAGCTTCTGCTTCATGCCGCCGGAAAGCCGCCCGGCCAGCCGGTCGAGAAACGGGGCAAGACCGGTCATGCGCATCAGCGCAGGCCAGCGTTCGGCCTTTTGCGCGGCGGACACCCCGTGCAGGTCGGCGTACAGGGAAAGGTTTTCGGCAACCGAAAGGTCTTCGTACAGGCCGAAGCGCTGGGGCATGTATCCGATGGCCGACTGCACGGCCTGGGCCTGCGTCACCGTGTCGCGGCCAAGCACGGTCAGGCTGCCCGCGTCGGGCAGCAGCAGACCGGCGGCCAGTCGCAGCAGGGTGGTCTTGCCCGCGCCGTCCGGCCCCAGCAGGCCGTTGATGGTGCCGGGCGCAAGGTCCAGGGTCACGTCGTCCACGGCG
>NZ_VRYY01000571.1 GCF_015731765.1 Nitratidesulfovibrio oxamicus | reverse complement strand
CGGCGTCCGCCGCCACGGAGCAGCCGGTGACGGTCTGGCCAAGGTCCGCCGCGATGCGCACGGCCACCTCGTCGCAGAACAGCGCGGCGGCCCGGTAGAAACGCGGGCGCGCACCGGTAAGGACGGCCAGCCGCCGGGCGTTGGATTCCACCTCGTCCACGAATTCGGCCACGGAGCGGGTGCCCCGGATACCGTAGGCCGCGCGACCGGCCACCGAGGCGGGACGGTGGCGCGCGCCGTGGTTGGCGATCTCGAACAGCGGGTCGGCGGCCAGGTCTGCGGCTTCGGCGGGATGGGCGGCAAGCCACGGCCCGGCCAGAAACAGGGTGGCGGGCACGCGCAGTTCGCGCAGCAGGGCAATGATGGAACCATCATACCCGCCGCCGCAGGCGTCGAGGGTCAGGGCCATGATGACCGGACCTTTGGGGGATGCGCCTGTCCCGCCTGATACGCCTGATACGCCTGATGCGCCTGATACGCCGGATACGCCTGATGCGCCTGACAAGCCGGTCCCGCCGGGCACGGGCAGCCGGGTGAGCGTACCGGGCAGGGCCGGACCCCACCGGGCGGGCTGCTGCCCGCCGTAACGGGCCACGAGGCGGGCCGTCAGTTCCGGCAGGGGCTGTGCGTCAAGCGATGCGGCATCCGCGCAAGCTGCTGGCGGGCACAGCAGGAGCAGCAGCACGATAAAGAAAGCGGCAAGAACGGTCGGGGGCGTACGTCCGGGCATGTCCCGCCGCACATAGCGCCCCGGCCAGCCGGTGGCAGCCATGTCCCCCTACCCCTTGCCCGAGCCCGTGTGTACACCGGGCAGTTCGCACTGGCCGCAGACGCGGCCCACGGCCACGTCGCCCAGCCCCAGGGCCACGGCAACCAGCGTGCGCGCGCCTTCGGCGGGCAGTTCCAGCCCGGTCCACAGGCGGAACTGTTCGCGGCCCTGTTCCACGAACATGGCCAGACCATCCTGCGTATCCCAGCCCGCGTCGGCGGCTTCGGACAGAAAGCGGGTGCGTAGCGGGTTGTAGACAAGGTCGTAAGCCAAGCCGCGCCGCCCGGGCTTCCCCGTCTCCCCTGCCGCAACGGCCTGCGCCACAAAACCCTGCGCCGGAAAGGCGGTGTCGCCCTGCCGTTCGCCGGACATGCCCATGGGGGTGGTATTGATCACCATATCCGCGCCCCAGTGGACGCGCGCATCCCAGTCCACCCCTTCCGCGCCGAATTCGGCGGCCAGCGGGGCGGCCTTTTCCGCGTTGCGCCCGGTGACGCCCACCGCGCCCACCACGCCGTCACCGGCGGGGCCAAGCTCGCGCAGGC
>NZ_VRYY01000570.1 GCF_015731765.1 Nitratidesulfovibrio oxamicus | reverse complement strand
TCCGCCTGCACGGCGGCCAGGGCGGCAGGGCCGCTCCGGGCGGCGTCCGCGGCAAGGTCGGCGTACAGCGCGGCGGCGTCGCGCCGGGTGGTGGTCGTTACGGCGGCTACGGGGGGAGCCAGGGGGGCGGCAGGCATGGCGGAAAATCCTCCGGTGCGGGGCTGGTGGGAATGCGGTCCGATGGCGCACACCCTACACGGGGGGAAACGGGATACGGCGGTCACGAGGGGAGCGCAACGGGGCGGCACGGCCATCCGGAGGGGGTGCGAGCATGGCGGCAGTCCCGGTCGGCCAATCGTATCAATCGTGCCAATCATGCCGGTCGTGACGGTAAGGCCGGTGGGTGGGGAATGATTGCCGTGATCAATGCGAAGTGGGAAGGACGAGGGACTTGCCGACAACGGGGGAGTGAGGCGCAGCCGCAGGGACTGCATCGGCAGCAGGTACCGTGCGGGTGCGCACGCACCGGAAAGCCAGCGGGGACGTGCGCCATGCCTTGGCCGCGCCCGTGCCGCATCCCGAAATGATTGTTGATACTTCGGTGCTGTTCAGTGTCTTGTAATCGCCATGCAAGTCTGCTAGGCAAGTCTAGAAAATTTCACGAATGCCGTGTGCGCGCCGCGCAAGCCGGACCCGGAACGGTGCGGTTCCGGGGTGACGGCGACGGCGACCCCCCAAGAAGGAGGAACACATGTACATGCTTCTGAACTGGCGCGCCCTGCGTCACATCGCCATGGTCATGGTGGCCATCATGGGCCTGCTCAGCTTCGTGCCCCGCGTGGAAGCCGCCTTCGTTCCCAATGCGGGCATCGTGGCCGGGGAACAGCGCTCCAGCGACATCGGCACCGTGCAGAAGGCCTTGGAAAACAAGATGGTTTCCGAGCGCCTGCAAGCCCTTGGCTACTCTTCCGCCGAAGTGGAACAGCGTCTGTCCATGCTGTCCGACGCCGAACTGCACGACCTGGCCAAGAAGATCGACAACCTGACCCACGGCGGCGACGGCTTCGGCTTCGTCATCGCCATCCTTGTCGTCATCCTGCTGGTGGTGCTGATCCTGCACTTCGCCGACCGCCGCGTGGTCATACAGTAACCGCGCTCTCCGCTTTACCCCCGCCGTCCGGGCAGGCCCCGGCCTGTCCGGACGGCGGGGGGACATTTTCGCCATGCCCATGAAATTTTCGTCAGCATGCCGGGCCATGCGACCGGCCCTTGCCTACCCGTGCGCCATCCGGTCACGGGCTCGCCGTCTGCTTTCGCGGTCTTTGCCGGCCCTGCTGCTGTGCGCCGCGCTGGTCTGCGCGGGCTGCGTGCGCGGCCCCGGCAGCCTTGCG
>NZ_VRYY01000569.1 GCF_015731765.1 Nitratidesulfovibrio oxamicus | reverse complement strand
GGCGCGGCCCTTGCGGGGGGCGCGCCCGCAGGTTGCCGCAACTGCGCCCGGCGAAGCGGCGGGCGGGGATGCCGTCGGCAGAGACGCGGGTAGCGCGGGCACCATGCTGGCCGGAATCACGATGCGGATTTCCACGTCGCGCAGAGGGTGCTCCACGATGTCGGGCGAAAATTCCTGTCCGTAGCGGTAGCCCGCGTCAATGACCGATTCGCGCAGCAACTCCGGCGTGGTCATGGTCTGGGTCATGGTGAATTCCAGCGCCACGTCGGGGCAGGCCGCGCCCAGGGCCTCGTGCAGGGCCACCATGCGCAGGAAGGCGGGGTCGGTGTTCAGGCCAAGGGTTATCCGCCCGGTGGGCTGGGCGCGCAGCCGTTCGGCCTTGCGGCGCAAGGCCGTGGCGGCATCCAGCGCCTTTCTGGCCAGCGGCAGCAGGTCGGTGCCTGCGTCGGTCAGGTCCATGCCGCGCGCGCGGCGGCGGAACAGGGTCACGCCCAGGGCGTCTTCCAGCGCGCGAATCTGCCCGCTGAGGGCCGACTGGCTGAGGTGCAGCTCTGCGGCGGCGCGGGTGAGCGTGCCGGATTCGGCCACGGTGGCGAAGGCGCGGAGCAGGTGCAGTTCCATGACGGTGCGCGGGGTTGCGGAAGAAGGGGTAAAGGCAGGTGACGCCGAAAGCCGGGGGGCGGAAGCGCCATGCGCGCACCGGGGAATCCGGTCGTATCCAGCCAGAGACCGTGCCCCGGCGGGCCAGGCCTGTTCAGTCTTGTTCAGTCCTGTGCAGTCCTGTTCGGGCCGGGTCGGGCCGTATCGGGTTCCATCCGACCGTATCCAGCCAGCGGGGACGGGCATTCGGCCACGCCGAACGCTGCCTTCGGGAAATACCGTTGGATTTCCGGGCGCTATGGGGCCAAGGATGGCACGGAAACAACAGGAGGGCAACCCCATGCGCAGCGCGCAACTTGGACCGTGGCTTCTGGCAGGGTTAATCGTGGGGCCGGTATTGGGATCGGGCATCATCATCCTGCCCCCCGTGGTGCTGGGCGTGGCCGGAGCGTGGGCGTTGCCCGCGTGGCTGGTCATGATTGCGGTGGGGGTGGTGTTTGCGCTGGTGTTCGGCGAACTGTCCGTGCTGTTCCCCGGCGACGGGGGCGTTTCCGTAGCCGTGGGGCACGCCTTCGGCCCGCAGGGACGGCGGTTGGCCTCGCTGTATCTGGTGGTGGCCGTGCTGTTCGGCCCCGTGGCCGTGCTGCTGACCGGGGTGCGCTACCTGCCGCTGGGCGGGCTGCCGCCGGTGGGCGTGGCCTACGGGCTGTTGCTGGCGTGCGCCGGGCTGCTGCTG
>NZ_VRYY01000568.1 GCF_015731765.1 Nitratidesulfovibrio oxamicus | reverse complement strand
TCGCGGCTGCGGCGCGGCGTGGCGGCCTTCTGCGGCGGCGTGCTGGCCATGTTCGGCGCGCGTCTTGCCGACGGCTGCCCCAGCGGGCATGGCCTGAGCGGTTCGTTGCAGCTTGCGGCAAGCGGGTTCGTGGCGCTGGCCTGCTTCTTTGCGGGCGGGCTGGTGACGGCGTACATCCTGTACCGGGGGAGGTAACCATGGACCTTACGTACGGGCTGGTCACGGGTATTCTGTTCGGCATCTTCCTGCAACGCTCCGAAGTGTTGCGCCACGACAGGCAGTTGGGCGCGCTGCGCCTGCGCGACATGACCATCGTGAAGTTCATGCTCTCCACCGTGGTGGTGGCCATGGTGGGCGTGTATCTGCTGGTGGATCTGGAAATGGCGAAACTTTCGGTGAAGCCGCTGGTGCTGGGCGGCAACATTGTGGGCGGGCTGGCCTTCGGCCTTGGCTGGGGGCTGCTGGGATACTGCCCCGGCACTTCGCTGGGCGCGCTGGGCGAAGGCCGCTGGGACGCCCTGTGGGGCATCCTGGGCAGCCTGTGCGGCGCGGCCCTGTATGCCGAAGCCTACCCGGCCATGAAGGCCACCCTGCTGACCTGGGGCGACTTCGGCAAGGTCACCCTGCCCCAGTTGCTGGGCGTGAACCACTGGGTGGTCATCGTGCCGATGGTGGCGGGCGCGCTGCTGCTGTTCCGGTGGTTCGAGCGCAAGGGACTGTAGTTTTGCGCACGTGACGGCTATGGGCCGCCGCTTCCGTTTCGGGAGCGGCGGCCCTTGGCGTTTTGCGGGCAGGCAGGCCCATCCGGGGCGGACGCCCAAGGCAGGGGCACCCCATGCCCCCAGTACGGCGGATTACCGGCAAAATGGCCGTGGGGCTTGCCCGCCGGGCCGTCACCCCCTATGCTTGGACACCACGCGGCGTCGGGTTTCCGACTGCTGCGCGCGGTTTGTCCTGTTTTCTGCCTGACGCAGGTCCGGCACCGGGGGATGCGTCGCCGGGCTGGCGCGCATCGCATGGTCCTTGGCGCGGAATTTGCTTTTTGTCGGGTCATGGTCCAGCCACGGAATTTGGAACGCAAGGCGGCCGGTGTGAATACGGGCATGAGCACGGGCACGAATGAGCGCGCGCATGTCGTGCGTCGTGCATCGTGCGGGCCGGACGCCGCCGAAAATGGAGGATGGTGGGTGAAGCGCAAACGCACGGCATACGGCGGCCTTGTGGTCGCGGCTGCACTGGCGGTGGGCGTGCTCGGCCTTGTGGCCGGGTTCGTGCCCGACGCGGGCAGCCCGTTCGTGCGTGCGCCGCTGAGCGACAGGGTGCTGCGCGCCAGGCCC
>NZ_VRYY01000567.1 GCF_015731765.1 Nitratidesulfovibrio oxamicus | reverse complement strand
GGTTCTTCGACGTTTAATGTGGAATTGACCGACCTCGCCCAGTTTGGATAGCCCTCCCTCAGGAGGATTGCCATGCTTGCCGAACAAATATTCGCCTTGGGTCTTGGTCTCACGCCACCCTGGAAAGTTATGAGTCAACGCCTTGATACAGAACATACGCCAACCAAGCTCCATCTAGAAATCGGTGCCGACCGTGGAGCGCTGTATCCGTGCCCTGAATGCGGCACCGCGTGCAAGGCGCATGACTTCAAGGAGTACACGTGGCGGCATCTCAACTTCTTCCAGCATCATTGCTACCTTACGGCCCGGCTCCCGAGGATCAACTGCCCGGAACACGGAGTCCGTCGCGTGGAAGCACCATGGGCCAGGGAAGGCAGCCGCTTCACTCTGCTTTTCGAGCAGGTGGTCATGAGTCTCGTCCGCGAGATGCCGGTCAACGCCGTTGCCCGGCACGTTGAGGTCACTGACAAGCGACTGTGGCGCATCGTTCACCACTATGTGTCCAAAGCCATCGCCGCGTTGAACCTGACGAGTCTCAAGGCCATCGGTCTGGACGAGACCGCTTCCAAACGAGGCCACAACTATATTACCGTCTTCATCGACCTGGACCGCTCCGACAAGCCCGTGATCTTTGCGACTCCCGGCAAGGGCAAGGATTGCCTGACGAAATTCTGCGCGTTTATCGAAGCCCATGAGGGTCGTCCCGAGAATATCGTCGAAGTTGTCTGCGACATGTCGCCAGCGTTCCTTTCCGCAGTCGAACAGGAGTTCAAGTCCGCTTCGGTGACAGTCGACTGGTTCCATGTGGTCCAGCTCTTCACCAAGGCCGTCGATGAAGTCAGAAAGCTAGAAGCCAGGCAGACCAAACTGCCGGACCACACCCGTTGGGCCGTGCTCAAGGGCGCTGAAAAAGAACGCACGCAGCACCAAGAGAATGCTCTCCTGGAGCTCGTCGAGCAGGGTTTCGCTACCGCCAAGGCCTACCGTGTCAAAGAACTTCTTCGCTGGGTGCGGCGGGCCGAATCAAAGCAGGCCGCCAAGTGGCGCATCACCCATTTTCTCAAGCATGCGGCGGAGTATGCTGCCGACTGCCCGCTCCTGGAGCCTGTGAGGAGCGCACTGGCAAGCTTCGAAAGGCACTTGCCGCGAATACTTCATCGTTGGCATTCCTTGCACACCAATGCGAGGCTCGAAGGCTACAATGGCCTGTTCCAAGCGGCGAGAGCCAGAGCCCGAGGATACCGAAATGTGGAGAACTTCATCACCATGGTCTACCTGATCGCGGCCCCGATTCAGGTCGTGGTGGCTTCATGAATTCCACATCAAACGTCGAAGAACC
>NZ_VRYY01000566.1 GCF_015731765.1 Nitratidesulfovibrio oxamicus | reverse complement strand
CGATTGGCTATGGTGCGCGCCCGCCGCCGGTCCGGGGCAAGGGGGGCCGGGCCGCAGGCTGGCAGCACCGCCCCCCCTTGCCCCGGACCAGACGACCCGAAAGACGGCTGGACATCGCATGCTTACCATGCGCCTATCGGTATTTCAACCTGTGGTGGCGGGGAGTTCGCGTTGCGGCATCATACGCTTTCCGAAGGGTTGCTGATGTGCGCACTGGCCCGATGCTTCCTGCCCGTCGTAACTCCGGCTGCCGCATTTTCCTTCCGGCACCCGGTGAGGATCGCCATGCACCACCGTTTCCGTTCCCTCTCCCCCCTCGCTTCGTTCCTGCCCGCCCTGGCCTGCCGTCGCCGGGGGGACGCCCTTGCCGTAGCCCTCGGGCTGATCCTGGCCTGCCTGGCGGTCATTCTGCCCGGGGGGGCGCGTGCCGCACGCGCGGCCACGGAGCTGACCCTGGCCGTGGTGACCACGCCCGGCTCGGCCCAGCACGTTTGCGCCGAGCGGTTCCGGCAGTTGCTGGAGGAACGTTCGCACGGGGCGTACCGGGTGGTGGTGCACCATTCCGGCACCCTGGGCACGGAGACGGAAATCCTGCAACAGCTGCAGCTGGGCGGCGTGCATCTTGCCATCATCACCCTGGGCGTGCTGGACCCGTTCGTGCCCGAAGTGAAGGTGCTGGACTACCCCTTCCTGTTCCGCGATGCGGCAGAGGCGGACCGCGTGCTGGACGGGGCAGCGGGAAGGGCGCTGCTGGATGCGCTGGAGCGGGTGGGCCTGAAGGGGCTGCACTTTTCCGAAAACGGTTTTCGCCACCTGACCAACAACGTGCGCCCGGTGCATACCGTGGACGACGTGCGCGGCCTGAAGATCCGCGTGCTGGAATCGACCCTGCACCGCGAGCTGTGGCGCGCCCTTGGCGCCAACCCCACGCCCATGGGGTGGCCCATCTACGCGGAATTGCAGCAGGGCACCATCGACGGGCAGGAAAACCCGCTGTGGGTCATGGCGGAATACCGCATGCCCGAGGTGCAGAAATACCTTTCGCTGACCGGGCACGTGTATTCCGCCCACGCGGACCTGGCCAACCTGGCCTGGTTCAACGGGCTGCCCCAGTCGGACCGTACGCTGGTCATGCAGTGCATGGCAGACGCCGCCGTGTATCAGCGGGCTTACAACCGCCAGAAGGACGCCGACTATCTGCGCCGCCTGCGCGAGGCGGGCATGCAGGTGGTGGACGCTCCGGACCTGGATTCGTTCCGCGCCCGCGCCGACGCGCTGCGTCAGGGCGCCCTGTTTGCCGACCCGCGCACCCGCGACATGCTGGCGCGCGTGCTGGCGG
>NZ_VRYY01000565.1 GCF_015731765.1 Nitratidesulfovibrio oxamicus | reverse complement strand
TCCGCGCTTTCGCCCCTTGCCCTCCTGTCGCCTGGGCCGGGCGCGGCGCAGGCCGCCTCCACGCAGCCGGACATTGCCGTGGTCAAGGGCGCCCCCGCCGCCGCCACCCACGCCTGCGTGGGCATGCTGGGCGGCATGGGGCGCTTCGTGAAAACCGGGCAGAAGGTGGTCATCAAGCCCAACATGTCCTTTGCCTCTGCCGCCAGCCTGGGCACCAACACCCACCCGGAAGTGGTGGCCGCGCTGGTGCGCATGTGCCGCGATGCGGGCGCCGCATCCGTGCTGGTGCTGGACAACCCGCTGGCCCCGGCAGAGCAGTGCATAGCGCGCTCGGGCATCCGGGCCGCCTGCGCGGAGTTCGGGGACATCGTGCAGGCCCCCACGGCAGAACGGTTCTACCGCGAACTGGACATCGACGACGCGCAGCAGATGACCACCAACGCCTTCCTGCGCGATGCGCTGGACGCCGACGTGCTCATCGCCGCGCCCACGGCCAAGTCGCACAGTTCCACGGGCGTCTCGCTGGGGCTCAAGGGCATGATGGGCCTGATCCGCCAGCGCGGGGTGATGCATTCGCGCTACGACCTCGACACCGCCATCGTGGACCTGAACACCAGGCTGCGCGCCGCGCTCACGGTCATTGACGGCACCTACGTGCTGTCCACCGGGGGCCCCGGCGGCCCCGGCAAGGTTCTGCAGGAGAACACGGTGATCGCTTCCGCCGACCCGGTGGCCGCCGATGCCTGCGCCGTGGAATCGTTCGAATGGTACGGGCGGCGCTTTGCCGCGCGGCAGGTCAGCCACATCCGGCTGGCGCACGAGCGGGGCCTGGGCTCCATGGATCTTGCCGCGCGCGCCGTCACGCGGGTCACCCTGTAGGCCGGAGCCGCATGGCATGAACCGCCAACGAGCGCGGCTGGCCAGCCGCTGGCTGTGCCTTGCGGCCTTCGTGCTGCTGGCGTGGGGCGCAGGCCAGGTCCTGCCCGGCAACGCAATCCTGACCCGCGATATGCTGGTACGGCTGGACCCGTCCGTGGCCCTGGCCGCCAGCATCGCGGGACGCGCCATCATCGGCGCGGCGGTGCCGGGGTTGGTGGTGCTGGCCCTGTCCCTGTTGCTGGGCCGGGCGTTCTGCGGCTGGATGTGCCCGTTCGGGGCCATGGTGGACGCCGGTGACGCCGCCTGGAGCCCTCTGGCACGAGGCCGGTGGCGACGCAAGTCCGCAGGGCGCGAAGCCGGTCGGGATGACGCCGCGTTCCCCTCAGCCCTGCCGCGCCTGCCCAAGTACGCGGTGCTGGCCGCCATGCTTGCTGCGGCGCTGGCCGGGCTGGACCTGGTGTTC
>NZ_VRYY01000564.1 GCF_015731765.1 Nitratidesulfovibrio oxamicus | reverse complement strand
CCGGTACCATAGTGCCGCCGGGGAGAGCGGCGGGTTCGGCGGGCTTGTCCCCCGTATCGGGTGCGGTGGCCTTGTCCTGAACCTGCGGGGCCCTGGGCGGCGTGCTGGCGGATGCCGGGGGGGCGGCGTCCGCGGGAGATGTGGTGTCCGTGGCGCCCGTGGCGCCCGTGGCGTCCGTGGCACCTTGGGTACCCGTGGCGTCCGTGGGATTCACGGGGGTCGCTGGTGTGCCTTGCGTGGCGGTCTGATCTCCACCCCTGGCGCGCCCGCCCCGCTGGAAGCGGTTCACGGCTCGGTTGTGTTCGTCCAGTGTGGCGCTGAACTGGTGCGAGCCGTCGTTGCGCGACACGAAATAGAAATAGCCGTGCTTTTCCGGCGTGGTGGCCGCGCGCAGCGATTCCAGCCCCGGCGAGCAGATGGGGCCGGGGGGCAGGCCGGGGCGGCGGTAGGTGTTGTACGGGTTGGCGGCGTCCTGCAGGTGCGAGCGGCGCAGGTTGCCGTCGAAGGTGTCGCCAAGGCCGTAGATGGTGGTGGGGTCTGCCTGCAACAGCATGCCGGTGCGCAGCCGGTTGGCGTACACCCCTGCCACGCGGCCCCGTTCCGAGGGCTGGCCGGTTTCCTTCTCCACGATGGAGGCCAGGGTGACCAGTCGCCGCAACTCGTCGCGGGCCGGACGGCCACCGGGCCAGACCTGGGCGGCGCGCCGCCAGAAGGTGTCCACCATCCGCCCGGCCACGGCGCGGGCCGATTCCCGGTCGGGCGTGGCGGGCTTCTTGATCAGGTAGGTATCGGGAAACAGGAAGCCCTCCGCCGTGTCGAAGGGGATGCCCCAATGGCGCAGGAAGACCGGGTCGGTGATGACGGCGCGGAAGTCCTCAACGGTGACGAAGCCTTCCACCTCAAGCAGGCGGGCGGTTTCCCACCAGGTCAGCCCTTCGCGCAGGGTGATGCGCGACAGCACCGGCTGGCCGTTCACCAGTTGATCCAGCACCCGGAAGGGCGCCCAGTTGCTGTGCACCAGGAAGCGCCCGGCCTTCAGCGAGGTTTCCCAGCCGTGGTAGTGGGCCAGCAGCTTGAAGCGCCAGTCGCTGGTCACAGCGCCCTTGTCCAGCAGTTGCTTCGTCACCCTGTCGAAACTGGCGCCGGGTTCCACGTCCACGTAGACGTCCGCGCCGGGGGAAGCGGGTGGAGTGTGCAGGAAGCGCCAGGCGTCGTACCCCGCGTAGCCGCACGCCAGAAGGACCAGCAACACCAGCGCGGCCAGTACGCGCAACAGGAGGCGCACCACCGGGCGGCCCGGTGCCGGGCAGGCGGCGGATTGCGCGGCAGGTGCGGGTGCGGCG
>NZ_VRYY01000563.1 GCF_015731765.1 Nitratidesulfovibrio oxamicus | reverse complement strand
CGCCCGTGCCCTGTTCCGCCTTCCCTGGCCGGAGCGGGCACGGCGCGCGGCCCCGCCTCCGGCTGCGGCGCGGGCCATGTGACCACCCATCATGCCCCCATCCCAACCGGAGGATAGTTCCATGCATGTCGTCGTTTTCAACGGCAGCCCCCGCAAGAACGGCAACACGTCCATCCTGCTCGGCACCGTCCGGCGCGAGCTTGAGGCCGCAGGCGTCACCACCGAGGAGTTCCGCGTGGGCGGCAAGGCCGTGCGCGGCTGCATCGCCTGCATGAAGTGTTTCGAAAAGCAGGACGGCCAGTGCATCCAGACCGGCGATCCCATGAACGAATGGATCGCCGCCATGCACAAGGCCGACGGCGTCATTCTGGGTTCCCCCACCTATTTCGCCAACGTCTCCACGGAGATGAAGGCCCTCATCGACCGCGCGGGCATGGTGTCCATCGCCAACGGCGGCGCCCTGCGCATGAAGGTGGGCGCGCCCGTGGTGGCCGTGCGGCGCGGCGGCGCGCAGCAGGTGTACAACGGCCTCATGGCCTTCTTCGGCATCGCCGAGATGGTGGTGCCGTGCTCCAGCTACTGGAACGTGGGCATCGGCCTGGCCCCCGGCGACGTCAACGGCGACGAGGAAGGCATCCGCACCATGGTCAACCTGGGCCGCAACATGGCCCACGTGCTGAAGTGCCTGAAGAGCGGGCCTGCGGCGCCTGCTTCCCTGAAGGGCGGCGAAGTCTAGGAAGCGACGGGCGGGCCGCGGTGCGCGGCTTACCGGATCAGACGCATGCCACGCGGCGCGGTCGGGCTTTTCGTCCCGTCCGCGCCGTGTTACGTGGCGGACAGGGTGGAACCGTGCACGGGGGGGGAAGGGGAACGGCGCATGGGTGACGGCAGGCGCGAATTTCCGGTCGGGCTGCAACGGCAGGCGGATGCCGGCGGCTACGGCCTGCTGGCCCCGGACGAGGCGTGGCGGCGCGTCCGGGCAGGGGCCTTGAGCATGGTGGATGTGCGCGACGCCGCGCAGTACGAGGCCGGTCACGTGCCCGGCGCGCTGTGCTTTCCCCTGCCGCCCACCTGGATGGCCCGCCTTCTGCGGCGCTGGTGGCTGCACAAGGTGTTGTGCGCCGCCCGGTGTCCTTCCGTGGCTTTCGTATGTGACGGGGCCACATCCACCCGCAGCGATTCCGCAGCCCGCGCAGCCATGGTGCAGGGCTTTGCCGTGGCCTACCGCATCGCGGGCGGCATGGATGCCTGGCACGCCGCCGGGCTTCCCGTGGAGTTCGGTCCCTGCGGGCCGTGCGCCTCGCCGGGCGATGCGGGCGGCGATCCTGCGGACAGGGGCGGACGAGATGCCCCG
>NZ_VRYY01000573.1 GCF_015731765.1 Nitratidesulfovibrio oxamicus | reverse complement strand
GCCGTCCCCGGGGGGGGGGGCGGATCCGCTCTGGTCGGCAGATGACGCGGCGTCGGGGGCGTCCCGCCCGGCTTCCTGACTGGCGGCGGGGGGCGCGTCGGAGCCGTCCGGCTCATAGTCGGGCAGCACTGCGGCGGCGATCACGCTCTCGACGGAGCGAGGCTCGCCCGGTTCGACTTCCGCTGCAGCGGAATCCGCCGGGGCGGCGTCGGCAGCATCGCTGGCGGGCGCATCAGAAGGCGCTGGGGCCTTCGCCGTGGCTTCATCTATGGCGCCGCAAGAGGCGTACGCCAGCTCGGCATCGGGGGCTGCCTGCAGCGCGGGTTTCCGCTCGCAAGCGTCGATGGCGTCCAGCGCAGCGGCGCATCGTTCCGCAGCGTCCGGATCGTACGCGTCAGGATCGTACGAGTTCGGGTTCGGGGCGTCCGGTCCGCCCGTTGCCGCACGCTTCTCGCGATCACCTTCGGACACGGGCTCCGCCTTGGCGGCGTCCTTGTCGTCCCGGCTCATGCGTTCTTACCGTTGGCTTCGGTGGCGGGCTTGGCGGACTCGGCCTTGGGGGCTTCGGCCTTGGTCTTGTCGTCGAAGAATTCCTTTTCGGCTTCCTTCTTGCGGCGCTCGTGATCCTCGAGATCTATCTCGGTGTTCAGCGTGCGCTGGAAGTCTGTGGAAACCCGGCGGAATTCACCCATGGCCTTGCCCAGGGTGCGTGCGATGTTGGGCAGGTTCTTGGGACCAAGGACAATGAGGGCCACGACCATGATGACCAGAAGTTCCGTGCTGCCGATGCCGAACATTGAAGACAGACCGCCTTGGTTGCAGTGCTGCGGGCCTGAGCCGGGATGACCGGCCATGCCCCGTGGGCGCCGCGCCGTGGCGCGGCCCTTCGGCCAAAGGTGGCGGGGGCGTCACGGGGGCCTTGCGGCCCCCGTGCGTCCGCCGGGCGTTCATCTAGGGGCGCCCCCTGGCGCACCTTGGCGAACGCGGTCCGCCTATTCCCATTCGATGGTGCTCGGCGGCTTCGAGGAGATGTCGTAAACCACGCGGTTCACGCCCTTTACCTCGTTGATTATCCGGCTCGAAATACGCTCAAGCAGTTCGGAAGGCAAGCGCGCCCAGTCAGCCGTCATGGCGTCCACGCTGTCCACGATGCGCAGGGCGATGACATGCTCGTAGGTGCGGCCGTCGCCCATGACGCCCACGGTCTTCAGCGGCAGCAGCACGGCGAAGCCCTGCCACACCTTGCGGTACCAGCCGGAGGACATCAGCTCGGCCTGCACGATCTTGTCGGCCTTGCGCAGGATGTCCAGGCGTTCCTCGGTGATCTCGCCGATGACGCGGATGGCAAGGCCCGGACCGGGGAAGGGATGGCGCCAGATGATGAAGTCCGGCAGGCCCAGCTCGCCCGCCACCTTGCGCACTTCGTCCTTGAACAGTTCGCGCAGCGGCTCGATGAGCTTCAGGTTCATCTTTTCCGGCAGGCCGCCCACGTTGTGGTGGCTCTTGATGACGGCGGAAGGCCCCTTGTGCGACACCGACTCGATGACGTCGGGGTACAGGGTGCCCTGCGCCAGGAAGTCCACGTGCCCGAGGGCCTTGGCCTCCTCGTCGAACACCTCGATGAAGGTGTAGCCGATGATCTTGCGCTTCTGCTCGGGGTCTTCCACGCCTTCCAGCTTGTCGAGGAAGCGGCGCTGGGCCTGTACGTACTTCAGGTTCAGGTCGAAGTGCTCGCGCAGGTAGTCCACCACTTCCTGACCTTCGTTCAGGCGCAGCACGCCGTTGTCCACGAAGATGCAGTGCAGGCGCTTGCCGATGGCCTTGTGCAGCAGCACGGCCACCACGGTGGAATCGATGCCGCCCGAAAGGGCGCACACCACGTGGCGGTCGCCCACGGTTTCGGCCATTTCCTTGATGGCGCGCTCGACAAACGACGACATGGTCCAGTCGGCCTTCAGCTTGGCCACATGGAACAGGAAGTTGCTGATGATGCGGGCGCCTTCCTCGGTGTGGTGCACTTCGGGGTGGAACTGCACGGCGTAGATGCGGCGGGCGTCGTCGGCCATGGCCGCCACGTCCAGGGTGGAGGTGCGGCCCACCACGGCAAAGCCGGGCGGGGGCGTCTTGACCTTGTCGCCGTGGCTCATCCACACGCGGGTGGGGGCTGACTTGTCGATGCCGTCCCACAGCGGGCAGTCGCCCAGCAGGGTAAGGTCGGAGGGGCCGTACTCGCGGGTTTCCGAGGTGGCCAGCTGGCCGCCCAGGTTGTGCCCCAGAAGCTGCATGCCGTAGCAGATGGCCAGAACCGGCACGCCAAGCTCCAGCAGGCCCTTTTCCAGGGTGGGGGCATCGGCCTCGCCCACGCTGGCCGGGCCGCCGGACAGGATGATGGCGGCGGGCTTCATGGCGCGCACCTGATCCGCCGTGACGATGCAGGGGTGGATTTCGGAATAGACGCCAGCCTCGCGCACGCGACGGGCGATGAGCTGCGTCACCTGCGAACCGTAGTCGATGATGATGACCTTGGTCTGTGCTTCCATGTGCTGTCCTCTGTCGCCCGCGCGGGGTGCATCGGGCAATCGTGATATGCGTTGTGAGGCCGTGATGTCTGGTTTGGCGTTTGCGCGGAGGGCATTCTTGCCTTTCTCCGGCGGTGCGCGCCCCTGGCCGCGAAGGGAGTTTCGGTTCAGGCAAGGAAGGCGAGGGGCGGCAAGGGGAGCGCACTCTTCCGTGCGTGACCCGCGCCGCCGCCGATGCCTGACGATGCCGGAACCGAAAATGCCGAGCGGCTAGTTATTGTCGATGCGGTAGTTGGGAGATTCCTTCGTGATGATCACATCATGGACGTGGCTTTCACGAAGCCCCGCCGCGGAGATCTCCACGAACTGCGCCTTTTCCTGCAATTCCCTGATGTCCGCCGCGCCCACGTAGCCCATGCCCGAGCGCAGGCCGCCCACCAACTGGTACAGGCTTTCGGCCACCGGGCCCTTCACGGGCACGCGCCCCACGATGCCTTCGGGCACCAGCTTCTTGCTCTTTTCCTGGAAGTAGCGGTCGGAGCTGCCTTCCTTCATGGCGTCGATGGAGCCCATGCCGCGATAGATCTTGTACGAGCGGCCCTGATACAGAATGGTTTCGCCCGGGCTTTCGTCGGTACCCGCGAACAGGCTGCCGACCATCACGGTGTCCGCGCCCATGGCGATGGCTTTCACCACGTCGCCCGAGAACTTCACGCCGCCGTCGGCAATGACGCAGCGGCCAAGCTCGCGCGCGGCGCGCACGGATTCGAGGATGGCGGTCACCTGTGGCACGCCCACGCCCGCCACGATGCGGGTGGTGCAGATGGAGCCGGGGCCGATGCCCACCTTCACGGTGTCGGCGCCCGCCTTCAGGATGCCCTTGGCCCCTTCGTAGGTGGCCACGTTGCCCGCCACCAGCTGGCACTTGGGAAAGGCGCCCTTGACCATCTCGATGGCGCGCAGCACGTTGCGCGAATGGCCGTGGGCGGAATCGAGCACCAGAAAGTCCACGCCCGCGCCCAGCAGCGCGCCCGCGCGCTCTTCGCAGTCCTTGCCGATGCCGATGGCGGCGCCCACGCGCAGGCGACCGTTGTCGTCCTTGCACGAGTTCGGGTACTTCTGGACCTTGTCGATGTCCTTCATGGTGATGAGGCCCTTCAGGCGATTGCCCTCGTCCACCACCAGCAGCTTTTCGATGCGGTGCGCGTGCAGCAGGTCCTTGGCCTCGTCCAGGGTGGTGCCCACGGGCACGGTGACCAGGTTCTTGCTGGTCATCACCTCGCGCACCTGGGTGCCTTCCAGGTCCTTGACGAAGCGCACGTCGCGGTTGGTCAGGATGCCCACCAGTTCCACCCCGCGCACCACCGGCAGGCCGGAGACGCGGTATTCGGCCATCAACTCCAGGGCCTGGCGCACGGAATAGTCGGGGTCGATGGTCACGGGGTCGATGATCATGCCGCTTTCGGACTTCTTGACCTTTTCGACCTCGATGCGCTGGCGGTCCACGGGCATGTTCTTGTGGATGACGCCGACGCCGCCGTTGCGGGCCATGGAAATGGCCATGCCGGAATCGGTCACGGTGTCCATGGCGGCGCTGAGCAGGGGAATGTTGAGGCGGATTTCGGGGGTGAGCCAGGTGGAGACGTCCACGAGGTCGGGGGTGACTTCGGAATAGCCGGGCTGCAGCAGGACGTCGTCGAACGTCAGTGCCTTGCACACGATCTTGCTCATGCTCTCTCTCCGGGCGGGTTGGTTGGAGCGTCCGGGCCGCGCGGCTCCGGACCGTTTTCCCCGTCTGCCTCCGAACGAAGGGCGGGTCGTTGGGCTTGGCAGGTTTGACAAATATGTCAAAATTTAATCAACCATCATATCTGTCAAGGCGCCGTATTGTCAAGATTCGGGTTGTTTCCCCAAACAGTGCCAGGCGGGCGGCATCGGACGGCAACAGACTGCGCCGGGCAAGGGTGGAGGCAGACAATCGAACCGGACAGGGGGTGATGCTCTGCCGTGCCGGACAGGGGGTGATGCTCTGCCGTGCCGGCCAGGGGGGGATGCTCTGCCGTGCCGGCCAGGGGGGGATGCTCTGCCGTGCCGGCCAGGGCCTGCGTGTGTTTCCCTGTCCTTTTCCTCTTGCCTTCATGTTGCGCCAGCACTTGCAATGCGGCATTGCCGGATGCCTGACCTTCATATCGCATCGCGGTCCCGTGCATGCGCGAAAGGGGCGGTGGTCCGCCCCTTCCTGTGAGTGTCGTCATGCTGCGGGGCTGCGCCCGCTACTGCTTCTTGTCCTGCGGCTTCTTGTCGCCATGCACGGCGGACTCCAGTTCCTGCCGGGCCTGGGCCTTGAGGTCTTCCGGGGCCTTGGGGTCATCCAGGATGGCCTTCAGGTGGGCGTTGCCCTTGGCTTCGGCCTTCATGTAGTGGCGGTACAGGATGCCCAGGTTGTAGCGCGCGGCGGGCTGGGGATCGATTTCGATGAGCCGCTCGAAGGTTTCCGCCGCCTTCTCGAAAGACTGTTGCTGGTACTGGGCGATACCCAGCATGTACAGCGGCTGCGGGTCGGCGGGCGAAGCCACCACGGCGCGGGCCAGGAAGCCTTCGGCGCGCGCCCAGTCGGAATGATCCAGAAAGTGCTGGCCAAGGGCGAACAGCGCGCCAGCGTCGTTGGGGTTCTGCTGCACCTTCTGCATCAGCGCGGAAACGATTTCCATCTCGCCCGAGTGTTCCCCTTCTTCCTGCGCGGCGGCCTGACGGCCCTGCTGCACCAGCGTGGGGTTGGACAGGCGGTACAGGAACGAGGCGCCCAGCATGGCTGCCAGGCCAACGCACACGGCCAGCAACACCAGTTTGCGACCGCCGTCCAGCGGATTCATGGTCAGGGTGCTATTTGTCATCGCCAAGCATCTCCATGTGGCGGATGCGCCGGTCCAGGTTCTGTTGCGCGCGGGCCATCAGGAACAGGTAGGCGCCGATGCCGAGCCACACGGCCGCGTTGGCGACCAGGAGCCATTGGGTGCTCTCCATATTTTTTCGAACCTCCTGCCTTTTGCAAGGCTAGATGGTGGTTTGCGTCGCAAGCACGTCGATGCGTGCCGCCATGCGCCGCTGCGCCGCGCGCAGCCAGGTCAGCGCCACCCACAGAAAGCCGAAGGCGACGATGCAGGCGATGACGGTGGTCTTCATTTCCGCTTCCAGTCCCCCGCCCTTGGATGCGAATACGGCGGGGTGGATGGAGCGCCACAGCCGGGCGGACAGGAACACCAGCGGCACGTCGAGGAAGGCCACGATGCCCACCACGGCGGAGACGGTGCCCAGCCGCTCGCGCGGCAGGTCGAGGGTGCGCAGCACAAGGTAGCCCGCGTACACGAACCACATGACCAGGGTGGTGGTCAGACGCGGATCCCACGTCCACCACACGCCCCAGGAATGGCGGCCCCAGATGGAGCCGGTGATGAGGGCAAGGCCGCTGAACAGCACGCCCACTTCGGCGGCGGCGCCGGACAGCGCGTCCCACTTCCAGTTGCGGGTGCGCAGAAAGGCGATGCTGGCCACGAACACGGTAAGGAAGCTGATCAGCGACCACCACGCCAGCGGCATGTGGAAGTAGAAGATCTTCTGCACGATGCCCATGGTCTGTTCCACGGGGGCGTACACGAAGATCATGTATTGGCAGAGCGCGAGGGCCAGGCCCGCGACAATGCCGACAAGGGGCATTGCGGGGGAAAGCCGGTTCGTTTGCATGGGTGCCTCGCTGCCGCCTGGGCGGCATTGTATTTCTTTTCCGGGGGAAGGGACCCTTTGCGCGTTGCGGTCCTCATCCGTAAGGCTCGCAACCTCGCCTAACGGCTGAGGCAAAGGGTCTCCTTCCCCCGGACCCCCATCCCCCCAAACTTTTTATAAGGGGATGTTCAAAGTTCACTACTTGTCCGGAATCGGACCGCGAAGCGGGCCGGTTCCGAAAATGGGGTCAAGGGGGCGTGCCCCCTTGCGGGGGCCAGGGGGCGGAGCCCCCCGATCAGTTGCTTTCAGCTATTCTTCCCCGCCGTACACGAAGGGAAAGAGCACGATGCCCGCGCCAAGGAACAGCGCGTCGAAGGCGGCCACCAACCCCAGCCACGATTCCACCCCCTCGGGGATGTCGTCGGCGAAGGCGGCTGCGCCCACCCGGATGCCCGCTAGCAGCACCGGGACCAGCAGCGGAAACAGCACGATGCTGAGCAGCGATTCGCGGGCGGCCTGCCCTTGCGACAGCGCGCCCAGCAACGCGCCCAGTGCCACGATGCCCACGTCCGCCAGCAGCACGGTGGCCAGGCCCACGTGCCACAGGGGCGACACGGTCTGGCCAAGGAAGACGATGGCGGCGGGCAGGAACACGGCCTGGGCGCAGAGCAGCAGGGTAAACCCGGCAATGCCCTTGCCCAGCCACACCGCCTGTACCGGCACCGGGGCCAGCAGCAGCCCGAAGCGGGCGCCGTTGGCTTCCTCGATGGCGAACAGGGTATTGAAGATGAGCACCTGACAGAAGGCGGACGCCAGCCAGAAGATGGCGGCGGCCCCCTGCGGGCCCATCACCTCGCCCACCCGCTGCGACAGGCTGAACACGAAGATCAGCAGCAGTCCCAGCAGCAGGGCTTGGACCAGGCCGGTGCCGCGTGACAGCAGCAGGCGCAGGTCTTTCGATGCGATGGCAAGGGCGGCGCTCAGCATGCCACGGCCTCCGGAACGTAGTCGGCGGCGGGGCCGCTGTATACCACGCGCTTGTCGGCAATGGCCAGCACCCGGTCGGCCCGGGCAAGGTCTTCGGCCACGGAATGACTGATCCAGACAATGCCCGCGCCCCGGTCGCGCGCGGCGGCGATTTCGCGGTGCAGGATGGCCATGGACCGGGTGTCGAGCCCGGTGCCGGGTTCATCCAGCAGCAGCAGCGACGGCGACAGCAGCAGCACCCGTGCAAGGTTCAGCCGCTGGGCCATCCCGCGTGAAAAGCCGCCCGCCCGCTCGAAGGCGAAGCGTTTCAGCTCCATGCGCTCCAGGGCGGCCAGCAGGGCCTCTTCGGAGCAACGCTCCGGTGCAAGGCCGTGCAGACGCGCCCAGAAGGCCAGATTCTCGAAGGCGGTGAGTTCGGGATAGATGAACGTCTGGTGCCCAAGGTAGCCAAGGGCGTCCCCGGAAGCGTCCGGGGCAGCGCCGTGCTCCACGCTGCCCGCGCTGGGCCGGGAAAGCCCGGCCATCAGCTTGAGCAGCGTGGACTTGCCCGCCCCGTTGGGGCCGGCCAGCAGCGTCACCGTACCGGCGGACACCTCGAACGAGACGTCCTTGATCACCAGCCGGTTGCCGTAGAACTTGGCGACCCTGGTCAGCCGCAGCAGCATCATGCCTCCTGCCCGTCTCCGGTGTCGCCGTCCTCGTCGCGCGACGAGGACGGACGGCGCAGGCCCCCCAGCCCCAGGAAGGGCGCGATGCACATCAGCGTGCCGCCAATCCACACCCAGTTCACCAGCGGGTTCACGCTGACCTTGAGGGTGGCCGCGCCGGAGGAATCAACCCCCAGCAGGGTGGCGTACAGTTCGTCGCCAAGGCCGAAGATGGTGGCCGCTTCGGCATAGGCCTGGCGGTCGAACTTGGCGTACAGGCGGCGCTGGGGCGACAGCACGCCCACGGGCGCGCCCTCGCGGGTGACGTTCAGTTCGGCCTCGATGAAGATGTAGCCCGCGCCTTCACCCTCGTACAGGTTCACGTAGCGCAGGTCGTACTTGCCCAGCTTTACCGTGGTGTCGCGGGGAATCTCCACTTCCTGTTCCAGCTTGTACGGGCCGGAAAAGGCCACGCCCAGCACCATCAGGGCCAGGCCCAGGTGCACGCCGTGGGCGGCCAGCGAGGCGTTGTTGCGCCGGACGTGTGCCTCTGTGGTGAGCAGGATGATGATGCCCGCCACGCAGGCCGCGCCCGCGCCCGCGCCCAGCGCGGCCATGGGCATGCGGTAGGTGTACCAGGTCATGGCGGTGACGGCGGCCATCACTCCCAGCACGGCCAGGAGCTTGGGCATGCTGCGCACGCCGCCCTTCCAGCCCAGCCAGGGGCAGATGGACAGCAGCACCGCAATGCCCGCGAACAGCGGCAGGCACACCCGGTTGTAGAAGGCGGGCTCCAGCCCCATGGGCTTTTCGACCCAGAACTTGCTGAACACGGGCCACATGGTGGCAACGAGGATGATGGCGGAAAGGGCCAGCAGCACCCAGGCCACCAGCACCAGGAATCCTTCGCGGCTGTCGATGCCGGAAAGGGGCTTGGCGTCGTCCTTGCGCCAGATCAGCGTGACCGCCACGGTAAGCGCGGTGGATGCAAGGATGAAGATCAGCAGCGGACGGCCCACGCCGCCGTCGCCGAAGGCGTGCAGCGAATCCACCACACCGCTGCGCACCAGGTAGGTGGCGAAGAAGGCGGAGATGGTGGTCAGCGCCATGAGCAGGATGTTCACGCGGTGCAGCTTGCCGCGCCGCGATTCGATGACCGACGTGTGCAGGAACGCGGTGGAGACCAGCCACGGGATGAGCGAGGCGTTTTCCACAGGGTCCCATGCCCAGTAGCCGCCCCAGCCCAGTTCCATGTACGACCACCAGCCGCCCAGCACGATGCCTGCGGTCAGGAACAGCCATGCCGTCAGGGTGAAGGGCCGGGAAATGCCCGCCCACGCGCCCTCGCGGCCATAGCCGTTGCTCATGGCCTGGGCCAGCGCGAGACAGCCGGGGATGGCGAAGCCGCCGTAGCCCAGAAAGAGCAGCGGCGGGTGGAAGATCATGCCGGGGTTCTGGAGCAGCGGGTTCAGGCCGTTGCCGTCGGCAGGGGCCGGGGCGGCGGTGAGGAACGGGTTGCTCCACGCGGTGAGGATGAGCAGGAAGAAGGCCATGACGGCCAGGAAGAACAGCCAGTACCACAGCTTGGTCTGGGGGCTGAGGTCGCGGTAGCCGTTGGTGACGGCGAAAATGACCCCGAACAGGGCCACGCACCACGCCCAGAACAGCATGGACCCGGCCTGCCCGGCCCAGAAGGCCGTCATGCGGTAGAACAGCGGCAGTGCGCGGTCTGTGTAGCTGGCGACGTAGACGAGCGAGAAGTCGAAGTTGACAAGGGCGTGCAGCAGCACCACGGATGACAGGGTCATGAACCCGGTCAGCATCAGGTGCGCTTTTTCGATCCACGGCAGCGCCGTGGAACGCCCTTGCCACAGTTGCGCGGCTGCCGCCCCGGCGAAGAAGAGGGCGAAAAGCAGCGATGCGACAAGCAGCAAGTAGGCGGAAAGGTGCATGAAGTCTCCTGCCGATATGTGAGGGATGTGCGGGTGCGGTGCGTCGTGCGGCCAGAAGCGGGTGCCGGTGGCATCCGCCATGCCGCGTGTTCCACATGTGTGTCGCGGACGCAGGGCGTGGGGCAAGGGGACGCGGCACGTGCCGGATGGCCATCCGTCAGCCGCAAGCACGGTACGGAAGGCTGGCCAGCCCGCGTCGCGTCAACCGCCGGGCATCATCCCTTACGGTTTTCTTTTTCGTATTTCGAGGGACACTTGGTCATCAGCGTCTTGGCGCGGAATTCTGCGGCGGCTCCGCCCTGGGGCATGCCGCCTTCCACGATGACCTCGACGCCTTCCTTGAAGGTATCGGGCACGGCCCCGCGGTACATCACCCGCACGGTCTGCCCGGGGTTGTCCTTGTCTTCGAGCAGAAAGCGCACGCCCGGCCCGTCGTCCAGCCTGGCGATGCCTTCCGGGGCAACCGTGCCGAACATGCGGATGGACTGCAACTTGTCCGAGGGCATGGCGAGGGCTTCCGAAACGTTCAGGAAGTACACGCTGTTCTGGGAAAAGCCCGAAAACACCAGATAGCCCACCCCACCCAGAAACAGGGCGAGGGCCACGAGGTACAGGCTTTTGCCGTTCTTCTTCGACATATGTGGTCCTTGTGGCTTCCCTTCCCGCTCCGGCGGTTTCGAATGCTGTTCCGACCATGTCCGGAAAGGAGGGAAGTGCGCCGCCGCATCACGCGTGGGCCGGGGGCTGTGCCGCCCATGCCGTTGTCGGAAGGGCCGTCCCTTTGGTCGCGCGGGCGCGTTCATGGTGCAGGCGCCGGTGGCGCCGCGCGGACGGCTGGCGTGGCCGCCCGCATGATCCGCCGGTCAGTGACCGGCTGCGAACTGTGTATCGTCTCGCGGCGCCGTGTGGCGGTGCCGGATTGCATCAGATGCATTCGCCTCTGGGGCGTTGCCGCGCGATGCGTCCGGAGCGGAGGCGAAGCACCCTGAAATGGCCTCGGTCCCTACGGAAATGTCGCGTACGGCTGCGTCTGGCATACGGCGTTTCCGCCGTTGTGGCAAGGGGGCAGCGTTCGTGCAAAGGCTTTCACATCACTGCATGTTCCGGGATAACATGTCGGAATCAGAGTGGATGCGGCAAACGCAACAATACTAACGATAACTATTCCTTCTGGCTCGTCAGTTCCGCGCGGCGGCGTCGGGCCAGTTCCTGCAAATCGTCCACCCTGTCGGTTTCATCCACGATTTCGCGGCCCAGTATTTCTTCCAGCACATCCTCCAGCGAGATGACTCCAGCAAGACCGCCGTACTCGTCCAGCACCACGAACAGGTGGGTGCGCGCATCCAGGAACTGCAACAGGGTGCGGTCCAGGGTCTGGGTGTCGGGTACGAAGTGCACCGGCTGCATCACCTCGGACAGGCGCAACGTGTCGTTGTCTTCCGCAACTTCCTTGAGCACCCGGCGGCGGGGGGCGATGCCCACCACATCCTCGTTGTGCTCGCCCCACACCGGCACCCGGCTGTAGTGCCAGAAGTCCGGCTGTTCGTGGGCCTCGGCCACGGTCATGGCGGCAGGCAGCGAAAAGACCACCGTGCGCGGGGTCATGATTTCGTGTACCCGCTTCTGGTCCAGCGACAGGATGTTGCGGATGGAAAGTTCTTCATACGGCTGGATGCGCCCGGCCCGGCGCGACAGGCTGACGATGGCCCGGATGTCGTCTTCCGTGGCGTGGGGCGCGCCGCCGCCGGGTGGAGTGAACAGCCGGGTGATGCGCCCGCCCAGCCATATGACCGGCATCAGCAGCGCCACCAGCACGCGCACCGGGCGGGCCACGTATTCCGAAAGCGGACGGGCATAGGTCACCCCCACTGTCTTGGGGATGATCTCGCCCAGGATCAGGATGAGCACCGTGAACCCGGCGGCAAAGGCGGCCATGTGCTCGTCGCCCAGCACGTCCGCCGCGTAGGCCCCGGCAATGGCGGCCCCCGCCGTGTTGGCCACGGTGTTCAGGGTGAGCACGGCGGTGATGGGCTGCTCGATGCGCGAACGCAGTTCGAACAGCACCTGGCCCGCCTTGCGCCCCGATTTGCGCAACTGCTCCACGTGGCTCCACGGCACGGAATACAGGATGGCCTCGGTAACGGAACAGCAGGCCGAGATGATGAGCGAAAGCGCAACGGCCACGGTGAGCGCAAGCATGTCATGTCCTGTGCGCCGATGCGCGGCGTACGTGTGTGGGAGTGCGCCGTCCGTGCGGATGTACCGCCGGGCGGAATCGACAGGAACGGGCGGGGCGGGCGCAGATACTGCCGGACCGCCACATCGGAAGAACCTATGCGGCTCGGCGTCGAATGGCAACGCAGGGCCGCACGATGGCCTATTGCCCGCGAGCCGCCCCTACCCGTCGTGGTCCGCCGCAATGCGCGGCGGCGGGCCGTCGCCTTGAAAAAAGCGGCCCGCCGTGCCACAAGTTGCCCCACCATGAACCGTGCATCAACATCCATCGCAATTCCCGGCGCCGTGCTGCTCGACCGCGACGGCACCGTCATCGAGGACCGGCATTACCTGTCCGACCCTTCCGGCGTCACCCTGCTGCCGGGCGCGGCCCGGGGGCTTGCCGCCCTTGCCGCCGCCGGGGCGCGGCTGTTTCTCGTCACCAACCAGTCGGGCATCGGCAGGGGCTACTTCACCGAGGCGGACCTGCACTCCTGCAACGCCCGGCTGGGCGAATTGCTGGGGGAGCACGGCGTGTCGCTGGCCGACACGGCCTTCTGCCCGCACGGCCCGGATGACGGCTGCGCCTGCCGCAAGCCCGCGCCGGGCATGTGGCTGGCCCT
>NZ_VRYY01000561.1 GCF_015731765.1 Nitratidesulfovibrio oxamicus | reverse complement strand
ATGCCCGCCACCAGCAACCCCGCCAGCAGCGGCAGCAGCACGGCGTAACGGGGGGCCAGGCGGCGGGCCGCCAGCCACGTCAGCAGCATGGGCGCCACCAGCACCGGCGCGGCCTGCATGCGCGTGAACACGTCCACGCAGAACCGGAACAGGATGCCCGCCAGCATGGCCGACACCACCGCCCTGGGAATGCGGTCCATGAACGCGGCGAACAGCCCGGTGACACCGAACACGGTGATGGCCACACCCACGGCGATGAACGCCCCGATGGCCTCGGGATAGCTGTAGGCGGTCCATCCGGCGGCCAGCAACGCCGCGCCGGGGGTGGACCACGCGGTGATCACCGGCACGCGGTAACGCAGGCTGAGGCCGATGCCGGTCACGCCGCTGGCCACGGAAATGGCCCAGATCCAGCTGGACAACTGGGCCTGGCTCAGGTGTGCGGCCTCTGCCGCCTGAAACATCAGTGCGGCAGGCCCGGCGTAGGAAACGATGACCGCCACAAGGCCAGCCACAAGGGCAGAGAGCGACGATTCGGACAGGATGCGCCTCAGCATGCGGACCTCACCCGAACAGGGCCGGAAACGGGCCCGAACAAGGGCCGCGAGACGGCGGGAATCGGACAGGGAATCACGGCAGGGCTGGTGCAGACGACGCGGCAGGCGCACGCGACCGCGCGCAGGGCTGCGTCAAGATAGGCGCAGATGACACCACAACAGCGCGCCACAGGGTCGGCGCGGAATCTGCCCGCACCGGGGACGTCAGCGGCATCAGCACCGCCATGTCTGGGAAGGATTGCGTGAAATACCATGAACAAGCACATGGGCGGCCTCCGGACAGGCTTCCCCGTTGCGGGGAAGGTGGTTGTCGGCATCGTGTCCGATGCGGCCCAGGCGAGCGGCGCTGACGAATGCCGCGCTCCCCCGTGGTGTTGCTCCACTTTCTCGCCAGTCGCGCGGCATCATGTAGGTAATGTGCGGTGCTAGCACCGTCGCCGTTGCAGCGTCAAGACGCGCCTTGCCCTACCGCACGGTCAAGGCATCCGCCTCAACACCACGATCGAAGAGGGGTACGTCCAGAACAGCGCATTGCCATTCCCCCCCTGCCCGCTCACCGCAACATGGCGCAGGCCTCCCGCCTCATCCCCGCCTCCACTGCCTTTCCCTGCCGCCGAACGCACGAAGGCCCCGGTGATTTCTCACCGGGGCCTTTTCGTGATGTGTCGGGATGCGGTTGTGCATCCCTTTGAGAATAAGTGCTGGCATCGGCCTACTTTCCCACGCAAGAGTACGCAGTATCATCGGCGATGGAGGGCTTAACTTCCGAGTTCGGAATGGGATCGGGTGTACCCCCTCCTCCATGGA
>NZ_VRYY01000560.1 GCF_015731765.1 Nitratidesulfovibrio oxamicus | reverse complement strand
CACCAGCACGCGCGTGACGACGCGCTGAGCAGGCGCACCAGCGGCAGGGCCAGGCGCAACAGCAGCGCCATGAACGGGGCGGTGCGGCGGGCGCAGGCCTCCGGGTTGCCGAAGGCCATGCGCTTGGGCACCAGTTCGCCTATAATCAGGGTGAAGTAGGTGATGATCAGGATTACCAGGCCAAAACCCAGCGGACCGCTGTAGGGGCGCAGCACGTCCACGCGGGCCAGCGCGGCTGAAAGATGCTCTGCCAGCGCGGCCCCGCCGTAGGCGCCGGTAAGGATGCCCACCAGGGTGATGCCGATCTGCACGGTGGAGAACAGCCGGTCCGGCTCGCGCAGCAGGCGCAACGCCGTGGCCGCACCCTTGTTGCCGCGTTCCGCGTCCTGGCGCAGGCGCACCTTGCGCGAGGCCACCAGCGACATTTCCGCCAGCGAAAAGAACCCGTTGATCAGGATGAGCAGGAGAATGACGCCTGCCTCGAAGTAGAGGGAACCGGATGTGCCTGTGTCGTCCATGGGGATGTGGGGTGTGCGTGGGCGCGCTGCGCCAGGTGGGCCTGGCGGGCCGGGCGCGGGTGGTGGCCGCCGGAAGGGCCTGTGGAGTGGGGGCGCGTGTCATGTCCGGTCTTCATCATCGGACCGCGCACGTGTCATTCCGTGATGTTAGGACGCGGATGTCCCGCAGGCAAGGGCGCAGGGGGAAATTTGTGCAAATGCCGCGCAAGGGGGAGGGCGCAGGGGCGATGGTGAGGCCTACGCAACCTCGCCCGCTGCCTTGCCGCTGGCCCACGCCCAGTGCAGGTTGTAGCCGCCAAGCTGCCCGGTAACGTCCAGCACCTCTCCGGTAAAGAACAGGCCGGGGCGCAACGCGCTTTCCATGCTGCGCGACGAAATCTGGTCAACGCGCACGCCGCCCGCCGCGGCTTCCGCCTTGCGCATGCCTTCGGTGCCCGTGGGCACGGCGGTGTGGGCGTGCACGGCCTCGTGCAGGGCGGCGCGGGCGGCCCTGGACAGTTCCGCGATCTTGCGCCCGGCCATATCGGGCACCACCAGCCGTTCCGCAAGCCGGTCGGGCAACAGGCGGCCCAGCAGGGTGCGCACCAGCAGCTTGCCGTGTTCAGGGGCGCGCAGCAGTTCATCCAGGTTTTCACCGGGCAGAAAGTCGATCTCCACCGGCTGGCCGGGCTGCCAGTAACAGGAGGCCTGCAAGGCCGCCGGGCCGCTGATGCCCCGGTGGGTGAACAGCAGGGGCAGGGTGAACGCCGTCCCTGCCGTGGTCACGCGGGCGGGCAGGGCAATGCCCGCAAGGTCGTGCAGCGGCCACTGCGGGGCCATGGCCAGCGGCACCAGCACCGGGCGCGGCG
>NZ_VRYY01000559.1 GCF_015731765.1 Nitratidesulfovibrio oxamicus | reverse complement strand
GGCGGGGTCGGGGCGCAGCAGGCACAGCGCCATGGCCGCCAGCAGCACCACCACGCAGTGCGCGGCAGGGCGGCGGGCGCGCCGACTGGGCCGAGGGTTCGGTGCTATGGGCGCGGCTTGGCAGTCCGGGAGCATTTGTGGCCCTCCATGGGGGCGACCATTTCCAGCAAGGCGACAAGGCTGCGGATGCTGCCAGTATGGACCAGTTGGCTGGGCCGCGCAATGCACGCGCCGTTGTTTCGTTTCTAACGCGGACTGCGGGCCGTCCAATATCGGTGACCCGTGCCCCGGCAAGGTCCGCTTGCGGAGGGGCCTCCGTTGCCTGTACACCTGCCATACCCGTCCCCTCTGCCCCAGGAGCAGCCATGTCCTCCCGTGCTCACCCCCCCCGGATCGGCGCTGCGCACAGCATGGCCGCCCTGTGCCCGCTGCTGGTGCTGCTGGTTCCCTTTCTGGCGGGTGTGGGACTGACGGCGGCCCAGTCGCTGGGGTGGCTGCTGCCGATCCGGTATTTGCCGGAGCAGGGGGCGCAGGGGCTGTACGCGCCGGACGTCCTGACGGGCTGGCGGCAACTGGCGCAGCCGCACATGGCGGGTTCGCTGCTGCTGGGGCTGCGCGTGGCCGGGGTGTCGGCCCTGTTGTCCGTGGCCGGGGGCGCGTTGCTGGCCTACGGGGTATGGCGGCTGCCCGCCCGCATGCAACTGGCGGCGCTAGTGTTCCGGGTGCCGCTGGTGTTGCCGCACATCGTGGTGGCCTTTCTGGCCGTCGTGTTCTGGAGCCGCTCCGGACTGGTGTCCTCCGCGCTGCATCACGTAGGCGTCATCAGCGGGCAGGCGCAGTTTCCGGCCCTGCTCTGGGGCGGCGACGGCATGGGCATGGTGCTGGCCTACACCTACAAGGAACTGCCCTTCGTCATGCTGCTGGCCGTGGCCTCGCTGCGGCGGCTGGACCCGCGCCTGATCGAGACGGCCCGCATGCTGGGCGCCGGGCGGTGGACCGTGCTGCGCGACGTGGTGGTGCCGCACCTTGCCCCGGTGCTGCACGCCTCGTTCCTCATCCTGTTCCTGTATGCCTTCGGTGCGGTGGAAATTCCCTTGCTGCTGGGGGAATCCACCCCGGCCATGCCGGGGGTGGCGGCCTATGACCTGTACTTTCTGCGCTCGCTGGAGGACCGCCCCGCTGCCGCCGCCCTGCTGACCCTGTTGCTGCTGTGCTGCGCCGGGTTCGTGGCAGCCTACGTGCGCCTGGTGGCCGGGTTGCGCGGACGGGAGCGGCAGCTGTGAGCCGCCGTGCCGCAACATGCCAGAGCGCCGGAGTGCCGGAGTGCCGGTGGGGCGCGCGCCCTGCCCACCCCCCTTGTCTGCCCCCT
>NZ_VRYY01000558.1 GCF_015731765.1 Nitratidesulfovibrio oxamicus | reverse complement strand
GGCGCGGGGCGCATCCACCGCCCTGTCCCCGGCGGGGCGGGCCGCCGTGCTGCTGGGCGTGGGGCTGTTGCTGGCGTGGTCCTCGGGCATCAGTTGGGGCTACAAGTCCCCGGCCTTCTTTGCCGCGCCCCTGTGGCTGGCGGCCATGCTGGTGCACGCGCGCCTGGGGGGCAGGGCGGCCACGCTGGCGTGGGTGGCCCTGGCCTGCGGGCTGGTCATGTTCCGGGCCGGGTACCAGTATCCCTACGTGTTTCCCCAGCGGCCCCTTTCGCGCGAGGAACTGGTGCACGACGCGGGCACGGTGTTTCCGCGCCTGTCCGGGGTGAAGGTGGACACCGTTCTGCTGGGCACCCTGCGCGACCTGCGCGACCTGCGCGCGCGGTACGGGGCCAACTACAAGACGCTGCCCGGCTTTCCGCTGGCGTACCTGCTGACCGGCGATCGGCCCGCCCTGCCCGCCGAATGGTTGCAGGACGGCGAGATCAGCGGACGGGTGGACGAGGTGTACGATCTGCTGGTGGCCCGCGACGTGGTGGTGTTCATGGAGCGCGACCAGATGGACACCGTGGCCCCGGACGGGTACGAGCGCACCCGCTATTCCGTGCCCGCGCGGGTGCGGCGGGAGTGGCGCGCGGTGGACGAGACGGAACACTTCGTGGTGTTCCGGCGTCCGTAGGCGGCGCGAAGCGCCAGTGCTCCAAAGGGCAGGGCAGGAAGGCAAGGCCCACCGCGTGTCGGCGCGCTACCGGTACGGGGCGAAGCGCAGGTCCGTGGTCAGCTGGTCGATGAGCTTGCGGTGCCCGGCGGGAAAGGTGAAGCGCGGCAAGTCCGCGAATTCCACCCAGCGGTACTCGGTGGCTGCGTCCAGAACCGGCGGCACGGGCGGTTCCCCGGCCATGTTCCCGTCCAGTTCGCACAGGTAGCAGTGCAGGGCGACCCGGTAGGTGGTATACCCGTGGCGGATTACCGCCAGCTTGTCACGCACCGCAATGCGGAAGGCGGTTTCCTCGGCGTATTCGCGCACGATGGTCGCATCCGGGGCCTCGTCCTTTTCCACGCGACCGCCGGGAAATTCCCAGAACCCAGCCCATACGCCCTCGTCGGGCCGCTTCTGGATGAAGATGCGGTTGCCGTGCACCAGCACGCCTGTGGCCACGTCCAGCGGGACGATGGGCTGCTTGCGTCCCGGCACGGGCCGCTCGTGCGGAATGCCCAGGCGCAGGCTTTCGCACAGGTCGGCCAGCGGGCATGAGGCGCAGTGCGGTTTCTTGCGGCAGACCAGCGCGCCCAGTTCCATGAGCGCCTGGTTGAAGTCTCGGGCGCGCCCCGCGGGCAGCAGCGCCGTGGCCAGCGCCCGGATGCGCGCGGC
>NZ_VRYY01000557.1 GCF_015731765.1 Nitratidesulfovibrio oxamicus | reverse complement strand
GCCTGAACCCGGCCCGGCCCGGCGAGGTGCTGCTGCCCGTTGCCGATTGCACCCTGAGCCCGCACGGCGACCTTGCCGCCATGCAGGGGGTGGGCAGCCCCGAAGCTGAGGCGGCACAGGCAGCGCGACCGGTGGCCGCATCGACTGCGGAACCGGTTGCGGGCCAGGAGCGAGAGACGGCGACAGCGCAGGCGCCGGGACACATGTCGGAACAGGCACTGGTCCCTGTGCCAGGCACCTCTCCGGGGCAGCCCCGGCCATCGCAGGTGGATGCGCTCCCGGCCATTGCCCCCGGTCTGGAACGGGGCAGCGCCGCATGGCTGGCCGCACTGCCCCGGGACGCGCGCGAGCCGGGCATCGGCGGCGTGGGCTGGGGGGTCATCGGCCTTGCCACCGACGCCACCGGCTACCCAGTGGCCTACTGGTGGCGGGGCGGAATTTCACGCCACCGTCTGGTCACCTCCATCATGCTGGGGCGGCTGGAATAACGGAGGCAGGCGTTGCCTGACGTTGCCCGGTGCCCGCCTGGTATCCCCATTTCCCCGGCGTTTCGGAACATTTTGCCACGCACCATGACTTTCCGGTCCATCCCGCCTGCGCCTTGCCGACATATCCCGACGTTTCTCGCCGGACCGCACCACCCCATCCTGCCGGACGTCCCGCACGGCGGCCCGCCGCGCAGCCTCGTTTTCGCAACGCACGGCCCGGCCAGGGCGGGAGTTTCCCGCACCCCAGCCGGACCGTGTGCGCTTGTCCGACCCTGCCCCCGGTGTTTTCCGGGTGTCTGCATCGGCTATCTGGCCAGTTCGTCTGCCTTCTTGCGCAGGTAGTCGCCAAGGTCGTTCATGGCCGCCTTGGCCTTGAACAGGTTGAGGTGCAGCGCATCGGTAAAGCCGAGCACATTGGCCCCTTCCTGCAGCGGAGTGGACGACTGCCCAAGGGTGTCGTGCTTCAGGCGACCGCCCTCCACCACGAACACCGTGGTATCCACCATGTTGCCCCGGAATTCCTTTTTCACGTCCACGGTCAGCACCACGTTGTTGCCTTTCAGCTCGCGCTTGGTGATGGCGCCCATCACCGATTCGCCAAGGTAGATATTTTCGTCCTTGATGTCGGGCACGGCGTCGAACAGCACGCGATAGTTGTTTTCGAACAGGCCGAGCACGGCGTGGGCGCTGGTGGCCGCGCCCGGCAACAGCAGCAGGGCAAGAAGAAGGGCAAGGATGCGCATGGAAACCTCCCGCACTGGCGGATGATGGCGAATGGTGCCGGTTGCGATGGAAGACGGCGGATGCCCGCGGCGTGGGCGTGGTTGCCGCGCGCGCCCGCAGGCCCCGGCCCGGCGTAGCCACCAGCATACACCCCGGCGCGC
>NZ_VRYY01000556.1 GCF_015731765.1 Nitratidesulfovibrio oxamicus | reverse complement strand
CGCCGGGGGCGGCCTGCGGAAGTCCGGGCATGGAGCCGGGCGCGGAACCGGGCATGACAGCATGTGAGGCGGCATATGGGGCGGCACGCGGGGCTTCGCGCAGGGCACCTGCCCGGGGCCCGCTCCCCAGCCGGGCCATGCGCCCGAGAAAATCCGCAACCATGGCCGCCGTATGCACATCCGCCTCCCGTGTCGATGCCCAGCCATAGCAGGAAGCCGCCGCCCGCTCAACGCGGCACCCCCGGCCACGCCGCGCCCCCATCGTCGCGTGCCCCATCATCGCGTGCCTCTCCGACATGGCTCGGCACGGGCCCGTGCCCCTCATCCACCGCCTTCATCCGGTCCATCGTACAATCCACCATCCGCCCCCTCATGCGTCAAGGGGTTGGAAAGCGCGGGCAAATGGGATAGGGCTGGAATCTCGTCCGGGTTCCATGCGGACGAAGCTCCGGCAACCCATGGCGCCGCCGCACGGCGGCGCTTGAACCGTGTCGGCTGGTCGGCATGCGCCAGCCCGCCCCACGGCGGTTTCCTGCGGCGTTTCGCCCGGCGTCGCCGCGTCTTGTGCCGCGCATGGCGCGGGCCTGACGCCCCGCGACGAAACAAGCAACCACCGCCCTTCCCGCTCGCCCCGGAAGAGAGCACACGATGACGCCCAACGACAGACAAAAACTCCGGGAACGGATCGTCGCCGATCTTGCCCGCATCGCGCAGGACATCGAGGCCCTGAAGGAACTGACCAAGCCTGTTCCCCCCGGCGCGGACGGCATGGACGAAGTCTCGCGCATGGACGCCATCCAGAACAAGAGCGTCAACGAGGCCGCCCTGGCCCAGCTGCGCAACCGTCAGGTGGGCCTGGAATACGCCCTGAAGCGCATCGACGAGGACGACCCCGATTTCGGCTTCTGCGTGGAATGCGGCGACCCCATCCCGCTGGCCCGGCTCATGGCCATGCCCGAGGCCAGCCGCTGCGTGAACTGCGCCGACTGATCCCGGCCCGCGCCCTTCGTTCTCGACCCTGACGGGGCATCGCCCCCCGATGGACTACCTACGGGACGACGCCATGCCGCACGCCTCCCTTGCCCTTGCCTGGCAGCGCCTGCCGCTGTGGCTGCGCATCCGCCTCGTGCACGGCAGCGTGGGGTCCGTTCATCGGTTGCGTTGCGCCGCCGACGCCATTACCCGCTCGCAATCCCCCGCCACCTCGCCCGGCTGCACCACGCCCCCCCACGAGCGTGAAGACCTGCTGCGCACAGGCCGCGAACTGCTGCTGGCCGCGTGGGAGGACGACCCCTGCAACGGCCAGTTGGCCGGGCAGGTCCTGCTGCTGCATCAACGCCTGCCTTCGCTGCACCCCGCGCTGGCCGCGCTGCTGGC
>NZ_VRYY01000555.1 GCF_015731765.1 Nitratidesulfovibrio oxamicus | reverse complement strand
AGGCGCCCGCCGGGGCCGCGCCGGGCCGCGCCGCGCGCGAGAACCCAGCGCCATGTGCCGTCGGTGTGGCGGATGCGGAATTCATGCTCGAAGCGTTCCGCGTCTTCTCCGGTGATGCGGCGCACCTCCGTCAGCACGCGCAGCCTGTCCTCCGGGTGCAGGATGGCCGCGATGTCCATGGGCGACAGGGTTGCGTCGGGGGCACGGCCCAGGATTTCGAGGCAGCGGGGCGAATGGTACAGGGTGTTGGTGGCCAGTTCCCATTCCCAGATGCCGTCGTTGGTGGCGGAGATGGCCATGTCGTAACGCTGGCGGCTTTTTTCCAGTTCCCGCAACTGGTTGTGCCGCTCGGTGACGTCGCGGATGGTCTGGATGACCCCGGCGAGCCGTCCTTCGCCGTCGCGCAGGGCGGATGCCACGGTCCACACGTGGGCGCCCCGACCGCCGAACAGCGTGGGCACGTAAGCCTCTGCCGCCAGTTTGTCGCCGTGCTCGGTGAACTGGGTGTAGTGGCTGGGCAGGGGCATGTCCGGGCTGAAGAACCGGTCGCCCAGCAGGGGAATGCGCTCGCCGTAGAAGGGCAGGGCGTATTCGAAGTTGCCGCGCCCCAGCATGGCGCTGGCGGAATGGCCGGTCATTTCCTCCAGGGCGCGGTTCCAGGCGATGACGCGGCGGTTTGCGTCCAGCACCAGGGCGGCGTCGGGCAGGAAGTCGATGATGTCGCGCAGCCTGCGCCACGCCTCGGAAAGCTGGTCCTGCATCACCTTTTGTTCGGTGATGTCCAGCACGAAGCCGTCGATGTAGTCCACCTCTGCCGGGGCGTTGCCCGCCTTTGCGCCGGCACGGTCCGTGCCGTTCGGAGCGCCGGTTTCGGCAGTCTGGCCAGTCTTGGCGATCTGGCCCGTTGGCGCCGCCTGGGCAGGAGCCGGGCCGCGCACCAGACGCGCGCTGACAAGCCCCCAGAACAGGCTGCCGTCGCGCCGCTTGAGGCGCAGTTCCATGTTGTCCACGCGGCCCGTGGCCTGCAACGCACCCACGAAGCGCTGGCGGTCTGCCGGGTCGGCGTACATCTGCCGGGGAATGTCCGAGACGCATTCCAGCATTTCTTCCGTGGTGGGGCAGCCCCAGATGCGCGCGTATTCCGGGTTGACGTTCTCGTAGCGGCCTTCGGGCGTCACGCGGAAGATGCCCACCGGCGCGCTGGTGAAGATGGCGTGGTACTGTTCGCGCGCCCGATCCAGGTCCACCGCCTGCGCCGAAGTGCTTGCCCGACCCGAAGCATGTGCCTGCCCCGAAGCGGCGGCGTGTGCGTACGGCTGCGCGTCCCGCTGGACATCCTGCTCCGCGCCGGCGGGCTTGCCGCGCCGCGCCCGCAATCCC
>NZ_VRYY01000554.1 GCF_015731765.1 Nitratidesulfovibrio oxamicus | reverse complement strand
CGCGACGCCGTGGCCGCGTGGGCCGCGCAACTGCGCGCCCGGTTCGAAGCCGTTGCCGCCGTGGATTTCTTTGGCGCGCCCGCGCGCGAGATGGTGGAAGGATTGCTGGCCGGGGCCGAACGCTGGCTGCGCCTTGGCGCACCCGGAGCCACCCGCGCCGTGCAGGCCGAAACGCACCTTCGCGCGGAGGACTACAAGGGCCTCGTGTGGGTAACCCGGCCCGGCGTGCATGTGGACCGCATCGCCAGCGCATGGCTGGTACGCAGGTTCATCGATGCCGAGGCCTCGTTCCGCTTCGGCCCGCCGCCTGAAGGGAACACGGGCGCGCCCGGCGGAACAGCCGGAACAGCCGGAACAGCCGGGACAGGCAAGGCTGACGCAGCCGGGGCCGGGCGTTGCGTGCGCTTCGACATGGCCGAGGCGGAATTCACCCACGAGGGCGAACTGTGCACCTTCGAGGTGCTGCTGCGCCGCTTCGGGCTGGACGCGGACCCGGCACTGGCCGCCGTGGGCGCGGTGATCCACGACATCGACCTGGACGAACGCCACCCCGCCCGGCCCGAATCGCCGGGGGTGGGGGCGCTCATCGCGGGCATAACCCTGCGCACCAATGACGATGACGAACGGCTGGAGCGCGGCTTCCGCGTCCTGGACGACCTGCTGGAATACTTCCGGCGCAGCGCGCCCGCCCGGCCCGCGTAGGAGGCAACCATGGACGCCGCCCCGCATCCCGCAGCATCGGCCCCCGAAACGTCTGCCCCTGAAGCATCGCCCCCTGACGCCTCATCCCCTGACGCTTCGCCTCACTCGTCCGTGCTCTCCTCCATGCCCTCGCCCCCCGCCACGCCCCACCCCACTTTCGGCGAGGCCCTGCGCACCTGGTTGCGCATCGGCTGCCTGGGCTTCGGCGGGCCAGCCGGGCAGATCGCCCTGATGCACCGCACCGTGGTGGACGAAAAACGCTGGGTGGACGACGCGCGCTTCCTGCACGCCCTGAACTACTGCACCCTGCTGCCGGGGCCGGAGGCGCAGCAGCTTGCCACCTACGTGGGCTGGCTGCTGCACCGCACCGCCGGGGGCATCGCGGCGGGCACGCTGTTCGTGCTGCCCGGCTTCTGCGTGGTCATGACATTGTCGTTCATCTATGCGGCATACAGCCAGATTCCCGCCATCGACGCGCTGTTCTGGGGACTGAAGCCCGCCGTGCTGGCCGTGGTGCTGGAAGCACTGCTGCGCGTGGGGCGCAGGTCGCTGCGTGACGGCTTTTCGCTGGCGCTCGCGGGCGGCGCGTTCGCGGCGCTGTTCGCCTTCGGCGTGCCCTTTCCGGCGGTGGTCTTCGGCGCGGGGCTGCTGGGATGGTTGCGCGCACGGTACGCACCGGCAACGG
>NZ_VRYY01000553.1 GCF_015731765.1 Nitratidesulfovibrio oxamicus | reverse complement strand
GTACCGCGAGGTGGCGGCGAGCTTCGGCGCGCACGGCGAGCGGTCCGTGGGGGCCTACCTGCGGGCGCACCAGCCGCACCTTGCCGCCGTGTATGAAGGGCTGGGGGGGCTGGATCCGGTAAGCGGGCGCGACGGCATGGGCGACGCCGAACGTCGGCTGTCCTACGAGACCATGCTCACCTGGGAGGCCACCCGCCAGTACCGCGCCGCCTGCGTGGCGCGCACCCTGCCCTTCGCTCCGCTGATCGTGGGCGACAAGGGCTGGCGCAAGGTGTTCCGCACCGCGCCCGCGGGATGGCGGTTGCACCCGGAAATCAACTATTACAGGGAACTGCCCGCGTTCTACCCCCTGTCGGAGATCAACTTCAACTGCACCAGCAAGCAGATGAAGGGCGCGGTGAACCAGCGGGTGTTCGACGTGCCCGCCACCGGGTCGTTCGTGCTCACCGACTGGCGCGACCAGATCGAGAACCTGTTCGAACCGGGAAGCGAAGTGGTCTGCTACGCGGAGCCGGAAGAGGCCGACGACCTGCTGCGCCGTTACCTGGACCACCCGGAAGATCGTGCCCGCGTGGTGGCCGCCGCGCGCAGGCGCATTCTGGCCCAGCACACCTACGAACACCGACTGCGCTCGCTGCTGGACCACATGCGCCGCATCTTCGGCCCGGCCCGCGCCAGATAGCCGCACCCGCCCGTGCCAACGCCCCAACCGTCATCCATACCAAGGCCCACACCACGGTCATGACCACCGCCCCCACGCCCCCGGCACCCGCCACCGCGCCCGCTTCCGTCAACGCACCCACGGACTGGGCGGCAGATGCGCCCGTTCTGGTGTTGCAGATGCAGCGCATGGGCGACCTGGTGCTGACGTTTCCGCTGCTGGCGTGGCTGCGGGCGGAACACCCGCGCCGTCCGCTGTGGGTGGTGGGAGAGGAGAAATTCTTCAAGGGGCTCATGCCCATCGGGCCGGAGGCGGTATTCTTTCCTTACTGCGCGGCGGAACGACTGCGCCGGAACCGTTATCATCAGGTGATCAACCTCAGCCACCGGCCAGAGGCCGCCGCACTGGCCGGGCAACTGCATGCCGACGCGCATTTCGGCCCTCGTCTGGCAGATGCGGGCACGGGGCGGCAAAACGCCCGGACCACCTACGTGCACGGGCGCTGGCAGTTGTACCGGACCTCGCTGGTGCACAACAACCGGCACAACCTGTTCCACTGGGCCGACCTGAACGCGCTGGACTGCGTGCCCCACCGCCGCATACGCGGCACCGACTGGCCTGCCCCGCAGCATCACGGGCGCGACGCGCAGCGGGTGGGGCTGTTCCTGGGGGCCAGCGAGCCGGAAAAGCGCCCCAACGCCCCGTTCTGGGCCGCGCTGGCCCGCGACCT
>NZ_VRYY01000552.1 GCF_015731765.1 Nitratidesulfovibrio oxamicus | reverse complement strand
TCACCTCGCGCGGGCCGGTGGGCGGGGCGGGGCGGGCCTGCGGCACGGGCAGGCCGCGCATGCCCTGGCGCACGAAATAGCCGGAACGGGGCCGCGCCTCGATGATGCCCTTGCGCTCCAGTTCCAGATAGGCGTGCCCCACGGTGGCGATGGACAACCCCATGGAGGTGGACAGCCCGCGCAGCGATGGCAACCGGTCGCCGGGGCGGAACCTGCCGGACTGGATCATGTCCGTCACGTGGCGCTCCACCCGATGGTAGTGGAAGGCGGCGGTATCGGCGGCAGGCGTGCCGCCCGAGGAGACGGAAGAATCGGAACCGGCGTCCTCGGCGATACCGGGGGCCGGATCGGTACCGGGGGCTGGCGCGGCAAAGGGGCGAGCTGGCATGGGGCCTCCGTGCAGGGGCGGTGGCAGGGGATGCGTCCGGGGGATACGTTCGGGGGATGCGTCTGCGAGACGCTCCGGGGGATGCACGACGCGGCGTGGCTGCCCAGCCGAAACCCGGCGCTCGCGCCATCTGTTATGCTTGTTTTTCCGTTTGACTGTATCTGTTCAGGTGACAGATTTCATGGTCATGTGCAACCCGGAGGTTGCACCATGGATACCGCTTCGTCGCCCGGCACGACCCACGCGCCGTCATCACGCCATTCCGCGGCCATCATGCCCGCGTCCCGCCTGGCCGCCGTGCTGTCCGGCATGCGCCAGGCCCTGCCCATCGTGCTCGGCTACGTGCCGGTGGCCTTCGCCTTCGGGGTGCTGGCCCGCAAGACCGGCATGCCCGCGTCGGGCGCGGTGTGCATGTCGCTGATGGTCTTCGCCGGGTCCGCCCAGCTCATTTCGGTCAGCCTGCTGGCGGGCGGGGCATCCCCGGCCACGGTGGTGCTGACCACCTTCGTGGTCAACCTGCGCCACCTGCTCATGTCCGCCGCGCTGGCCCCTGCCCTGCGCCGCTGGCCACGCGCGCTGCAGGCGCTGTTCGCCTTCCAGCTGACGGACGAGACCTTTGCCCTGCACGTCAGCCGCCTGCCCTCCACCCCCGGAGACACCCGGCCCGAACCGCCCCGCGCCGAAACCCTGGCCCTGAACATGACCGCGCAGTCCGCGTGGGTCATGGGCACCATCATCGGCGTGTTCGGCAGCGAACTGGTGGCCGACGTGCGTCCGCTGGGGCTGGACTACGCCCTGCCCGCCATGTTCATCGCCCTGCTGCTGCCATACTGCCGCAAGGCGCGGCGCTTCGCGCTGGCCGCCGTGCTGGCCGGGGGGCTGTCCGTGTTGCTGGCGCTGGCCGGGGCCGGGCAGTGGAACGTGATCATCGCCACGGTCTGCGCGGCCACCCTGTGCACCCTGCTGCCCGCCAGGGCCGATGCCGCGCGGCGTACGGCCCGCAA
>NZ_VRYY01000562.1 GCF_015731765.1 Nitratidesulfovibrio oxamicus | reverse complement strand
CCCGCGCCGAAGGGGCGCGCGGCATGCTGGTGGCGGCGGACAACGCCGCCGAGGCCGCCGTGGTGGAAGGGCTGCCGGTGTACCCCGTGCGTTCGCTGGGCGAGGCCGCGGCCTTTCTGGCTGGACAGGCGGACATATCCGCCGTGCCTTCCGGCGGGCTTGCCGCATGGGAACGTGGGCCGCACTGGCCCGTGGATTTCGCAGAGGTGAAGGGGCAGGAACACGCCAAGCGGGCCATCGAGATCGCGGCGGCGGGCGCGCACAACCTGCTGTTCATCGGCCCGCCGGGCAGCGGCAAGACCATGCTGGCCCAGCGCATTCCCACCGTGCTGCCGCCGCTTTCCTTCGAGGAGGCGCTGGAGGTGACCACCATCTACAGCGTGGCGGGCCAACTGGACGGTCAGGGGCTGATCACCCGCCGCCCCTTTCGCGCGCCGCACCACACCGTGTCCGACTACGGGCTGGTGGGCGGCGGGGCCAACCCGCGCCCCGGCGAGATTTCGCTGGCGCATCGCGGGGTGCTGTTCCTGGATGAATTGCCGGAATTTCGGAAGACCGCGCTGGAAGTGATGCGCCAGCCGCTGGAAGACGGCGTGGTTACCATCGCCCGCGCCGCCGTCTCGCTGACCTATCCGGCGGACAGCATGCTGGTGGCGGCCATGAACCCCTGCCCTTGCGGCTACCGCACCGACGACAGGCACACCTGCACCTGTCTCGGCCCGGCGGTGCAGAGGTATCGGGCACGCCTTTCCGGTCCGCTGCTGGACCGCATCGACCTGCACGTGGAGGTGCCCGCCGTGCCTTACGAGGATTTGCGCGGCGGCATGACGGGCAGCACCTCCGCCGAGATGCGGGACCGCATCGGAGGGGCGCGGGCCGTGCAGGCAGTGCGCTACGCGGGCACCCCGTGCCGCACCAACGCGGACCTGACCGGCAAGCTGCTGGAAGAACACTGCGCCCTTGGCCCGGACGAGCACGCCTTTCTGGAAGGCGCGGTGCACGCCCTGGCCCTGTCGGCGCGGGCGTACACGCGCATCCTGCGCATTGCGCGGACCATCGCGGATCTGCAGCATGCGGAGCGGGCGTTGGCCGCCGGTCAGCCGGTAGTGCAGGAAGCCGGACACGATGGCGCGGACCCGGTGGCACCTGCCATTGCCGCTGCCGGTCCCATCAGGGTGGAGCATCTGGCGGAAGCCATCAACTGCCGCGCGCTGGACCGCGAGCGGCTGTAAGACAGGGAAGGCAAGGCCGCGCGACGGTGCGGCGGGACGTGAGACACACGTACCACGGCTCCGGTCCGTATCCTGGGGGGATACATGGACGAGAAACGGTATTGCGTGCATGCCGCGCTGGGAAGGCGCGGCGAACGGTTGCGACTGGTGCGGGTGCGGCCCGAACGTTGTCGGTCTGCCGGGCAGGATGACGGGGAGCAGCCGCATGGTTCCGCAGCACCAATCAGCACGGGCGGCGCGTCCTTCACGGATGCCTTTCCGTCCGGGGCTGCCCACCCGCTGCCGCTGTCCGGCGCACGCCCGGTGGTGCTGGCCGAAGGGCTGACAGCCCGTCAGGCAGAGCGCCTGGCGGCCTTGTTGTCGGGCCTCGTGGATGCGGATGCGCCGCAGGCCGCCGGGACTACGGACAGGCATGCCTATTCGAACACCGGAGAGGTGCGGTGCATCGCCCCCGAGCGAACCGGGGGCAAGCGCATTGCCGTGCCCGAAGGGGCGCAACGCAAGGCCCGGAACGGGCTGGACCTGCTGCGCGAGGCGCTGCTTTCCGTCATGGCATGCAACCCCGGGGGGCTTACCGGCCCGGAACTGCTTTTTGCATTGGGTCTTGCTGCGGGGTCGGGGACCACGGGGATAAAGGGCGCGCGCCCGAACGGCGCGACCCTGCTGGTACAGGCACTGCTGGAATTGCTGCGCGAAGCGGACGCGGTACGTGGGGGTGACGCACGGCAGGGGCTGACCGAGCGGTAGGCGTGCTCCGACAACATGTTCACGGGCCTTGCCGGTGTTCCGGCAAGGTCCGTTTCGTTCGTGCGCGGCGGAATCGCCGTCAGGTTAGCCCTTCCCGTTCTCCAGCCCCAGTTCGGACAGGGCGGCGGCAAGGTCCGCCCGCAGCAGGGGCTTGGCCAGCATCACGCTGACCCCGGCGGCCATGGCCGCTTCGTGGCCCAGCCCTTCGCTGAAGCCGGAACACAGCACCACCGGCAGGTCAGGCCGCAGGGCGCGCACCTGGCGCGTCAGTTCGGTGCCGGTCATGCCGGGCATGGTCTGGTCGGTGACCACCAGCCGCCAGATTGCCGGGTCCGCCCGGAAGCGTTCCAGCGCATCCAGCGGATTTGCTGTGACCACGGCGCGGTAGCCCAGCTTTTCCAGCATGGCCCCCATGATGGCCGCCAACGGGGCCTCGTCGTCCACCACCAACGCAAGGCCGCTGCCGCTGTGGGCCGAATCCGCCCCGGTGGCGGCCTCTTCTCCCGCCTGCGGGGCCAGGGGCAGCAGCACCTCGAATTCCGTGCCCACGCCCACGGTGGACTGCACCGTAACGGCCCCGCCGTGGGCGGTGACGATGCCGTGCACCAAAGCAAGGCCCATGCCCGTGCCTTCATCCGGCTTCTTGGTGGTAAAGAACGGGTCGAAGATGTTCTCCAGAATATCCCCTGGAATGCCGTGCCCCGTGTCGCGTACGCGCAGCCGGGCGTAGCCGCCGGGGGTGGGCAGCGAGCGCGCCGCGGCCTCGTCCTCGTCCAGTTCCACCGCGTCCAGCGCAAGGTGCAGCACGCCGCCATGGTCCTTCATGGCGTGGGCCGCGTTGGCGCACAGGTTCATGATCACCTGCTGCAACTGGCTCAGGTTGGCCAGCAGCGGGCCGGTCTCGGTCAGGTCCAGGCGGATGTCCACGTTGGCGGGCAGGGTGGCGCGCAGCAGGCGCACCGTTTCCTTGATGGGCGCCAGCGGCGGCAGCGGCAGGCGGGATGGCTCCTCCTGCCTGCTGAAGGTAAGTATCTGGCGGATCAGGTCGCGCGCGCGGCGTCCGGCGGCCAGTACCTCGGTCAGGCGGCGGTGCTGGGCGTCGCCGTCTTCGGTCTGGTCCAGGCTCATTTCCGTATAGCCCATCATCACGCCCAGGATATTGTTGAAATCGTGGGCAATGCCCCCGGCCAGCGTGCCGATGGCCTCCATCTTCTGGGCCTGGCGCAGTCGGGCTTCCAACTGCTTGCGGCTGCTGATGTCGTGCGCCACAAGCACGGTGCCCGGCGCGTCCCCCTCTCGGACCGGTTCGCCGTCGTACTGGCTGTCGGCAAGGAAGGGCGACAGGGTGACCAGAAAATGCCCGCCAAGGGTGGGCAGGTACAGTTCCTCGGTGCGGCTTTCGCCCCAGGGCATGGCCCGGATGGCCGCACACACGTCGTCTGCCATGACGGAGGCCCCGAGCACATCGTTGCAGTGGCGGCCCACAATATCCTTGGGGTGCAGGCCCAGCAGCCTGCCCAGGGCCATGTTGCTGCGCCGCACCCGTTGGCCAGCGTCCATGATCATGATGATGTCGGGCACGCTGTCGAAGGTTTTCTCCCATTCCTGCTTGGCGCGGATGATCATGTTTTCCACGGCCTTGCGGCGGTCGATGTCTTCCACCGTGCCTTCGATGCCGGCAATTTCTCCGGTGGAGCCGCGCTGCACGCGGGCGCTCACCGAAATCCAGAAGGTGGAGCCGTCGGCCCGGCGGGTCGTGGTTTCGAAGTCGCGCACCTCGCCTTCGTCGCGCAGGGTGTTCAGCATGCGGTCCAGGGTGGCCCGGTCCAGAAAGCCGCCGGGCAGCCAGCCCTCGGGCATGATGGCGCCGGGGGCGACACCGGCGGCTCCGCCGGACCGTATGGCCGCGAACAGCGCATCGGGCGAGGGGTAGCCGAACATGTCGGCAAAGGCGGGGTTGGCGCTGATCAGTTCGCCCCAGGGACGGCAGCGGAAGATGCCGAGCACGGTGCCTTCGACCATGCCCCGCCATTGGCGGGCGTCGCGGTTTATCTCGCGCCAGTGCACGGAAAGGGTTCGCCGCCGCTCCGCCTCGCGCACCAGCCGCATGAAGGCGGGGCCAAGGTGCCAGTCGTCGGCGCAGAGCACCTCGTCGGCCCCTTCGCGCACGGCGTCCAGGGCCAGCCCTTCGTCGGCGGCGGGGGCCACCAGCACGAAGGGCACGTCCTCGCGCACCCCGCGCACCAGCATCAGCACTTCCTGCCAGGTCATGCCGGGGGCTTCGGATTCGGCCACCACCATGTCCCACGGCTCTTCGGTGATCAGGCGCGAAAGCTCGGACGGCGTTTCGGCCAGCATGTACGAAGGTTCCAGCCCGCATGCCGCAAGCCGCGTCACCAGCCCGCGCGCGAATTCCTCGAACTCGGAGACGATGAGCAGGCTGAGCCGCGCCGTGCGCTCCGCCGTGGCGTCCTGCCCGGACGTGTGGCCGGACATGCCGGGGGATGGGGGCGGCGGGGGTGCGGACATGGCTTCCCTGTGGGTGGCTGGACAGCGGGTAGCTGGGCAGTGGGCGGTGTGCCGGTGGGCAATCGGGGGGACGCCGATTGCGGTTTCCGCAAGCAGTGCAAGGGCCGCGGACCGCCGGGCCGGAGCGCGCTCGGACGCGGGCCATTCCGGCGCCAGGCCGGACATGGGCCAGGCCTCCGGCAAGTCCTGCGGACAGGCGGGGTGACAGTCCGCGACAGCCGTGCCCCGCATGATAGCAGAACGGGCCGCGCCCGCAAGCCGGGGTGCCCCGCCGTGCGTCGGCATGGGCACCGGGCCATCCGGTTTCGGTGCGCCTGGTTCCGGTATGGGCGATTCCGCACCGGATGCCAGCGCACCGAACGATTCTGACCCGGTCTTTGGCAGCCCGCAAGGCCCGGCATGCCGTGCCCTCGGCTGCGGCTGGCGGGAAAGCCCGACTGCGGACTCTCCCGGCCAGCCGGAACCGGCGACGACGTCGTGCGCCTCGGGCACGCAGTGCAGCGCAAGCCCCAGGCGACGGGTCATTTGCAGATGGCCCAGGGTTCGTTGACCATGCGCTCTCGCCCGGTGACGGTGATCTCCGGCGGCAGCAGCGAACCCACCAGCGGCGTCAGCGGAGCGTAGCGGTAGTCCACCTGCACCTCCACCGTCTGGCAGGGGTCGCCGCCGTTGTTTTCCACCGCGGCGGCCCCGGTGCCGTTGGGGTAGCTGCGCACCAGGATGGTCACGCCCGTGCCCGAAGAGCCGGACAACACTTGGGTGAGCGGACGGGCCGCGTCCTTGATCAACGTCACCCGGTTGCCGGTGTCGAAGCCTTCGCCGGTGATGGCGAAGCGCGCCCCTACCTGCGCGGCCTTTTCCACGGTGGAGCGGGCAAAGAGGTTGTAGCCGAATTCCACAAGGCCGAAGAGCATGGCCAGCAGCACCGGCAGCATGAACGCCACCTCCAGCGAACCGACCCCGCCTTCACCGCGCCACAGACGCAATGGCCATATGCGGCATGCACGCATGGTGTCCTCCCTGCCGCGCTAGCGCAGCAACCGCCAGCCAAGCTGCCTGCCGACCTTCTTGAAGACTTCTTCAAGGTCGTAGGCAGAGGGCGCGTTGTAGTAGTGATCGTCCGTGCCCGCCTTGCTGGAGGCGATGGCCTTCATCAGGCTGATGTCCGTGGAGTCGGAGTCGCCATAGCGGATGGCGAATATCTCTATGCCCTTTTCCTTGGCGATCTGCGCCTCGCTCAGCATGGCCGCGTTCAGCTTGCCTCCGTTCTCGCAGTGGGTGGCCATGTCGAACATGCCGTAGTAGGCGTTGGTCCAGTAGGCGTTGGGCGTGTAGCTGACGGCGAAGTTGCCGCCGCACTTGCCGTCTTCGGTATCGCCGTCGGTCAGCACGATCATCACCTTGCGCATGTCCTTGTTGGACGAGCCCTGGGTGAACGGCGCCTCGGGGGTGAGCACATGACGCCCCCACTTGATGCCTTCGGAGATGACGGTGCCCGAGGCATCGCCCAGGGCGTCCTGCTCGGCTATGGCGCTGACGATGGTAGCGCGGTCGCCGGTCAGGCCCTGCACGCGCGGAATGCTGCCGCAGGTGCCCTTGGGCACGTTGAGCGACGAACCCGTGGGGTAGCGGTACTTGGTCTGCTTGTACTCTTCCAGGATCCACGAGGGCGCCAGGGTGCCGTCGGCGTTGCGACAACCGTCGGGCAGGCCGTCAACGCCCGCAGGAATGTGCACCTTGCCCCGGAAGGGCACCAGCCCCACCTTGACCGAGGTTTCCATGCCTTCGGGCATGATCAGTTCGGCCAGTTGGGTGGCGGCCGCGTTGGCCTGCTGGATGGCCGTACCCTTCATGGAGCCGGTGTTGTCGATGACGAATACCACCTCCAGGTTGTTGTACCCGGCGGTGGCCTGGGCGCGCACCGTGGTGGAGCCGATGCCCAGGGCGCCCATGAAGATGGTGGCCACGGTGGCCTCGGCCTTCACGGTGACGCTGCGTTCCTCGGTGCCGGGGGTGACGCCCTTCAGCACGGCGGCGGGGTAGTTGGCGGCCATGTACTGGTTCACGGCGCCTTTCACCAGCCCCTTGTCCAGTTGCGGGTCGTAGGGAAGTTCCAGGCTGCCTGCCAGTGCCGCCGCATCCACGGCGCCTTGCAGGCGGTTGTGCGCGAGGTAGAGCATGCCCGAATCGATGCCGAGGCCGGCAAGGCCCAGCACCACGGGCAGCAGCACGGCCATCAGCATGGCCATGGAACCCCGCGTGCCACGCCACAGGCCGCGCATAAGGGCGCGAAAACCGGCAGGCCGGGCCGCGTTACGGCGTGGGCATGCTGGTGCTTGCGGAAAACGTGTAGAGCGCGTCATGGGGGTCTCCGTTGTAGGGATTGCTCGTGAATACCGACTTGTAGGCATACGTGACGGTTACCGTGACCATCTGCTTGCCCGTATCCTTGACGGCGGTGGCCGTCAGGGCATTGGGGTCAAGCGTGGTGGCCAGCGAGCGGACAAAGGGCTGCACGCCCGCCACGTCGTCGTTCATGACAACGTGGCGCGCGCCTGCGCGGCTGGCTTCGGTCAGGGCGGAGTAGGCGCGGATGGTGTTGCCTCCCTCCACCAGCACATAGAGCAGTGCCGCGATGACCGGCAGCATCAGGGCCACTTCCAGCGCGGCCAGGCCGCGCTGGGCCAGCGCCCGCGACGACGGAAGGTGGCGCAGCCCCCTGCGCGTTCCGCCGGACGGGGCCGGTGGCATGGTGTTGCGTGTTTCGAACATGGTGTTCACTCCTTGCGATGGGTCGCCCCCCGGCGTACTCCATCAGCGGTGCCCCCAACGGACAATGGGCGGGCGCGGCGCGTGACGCGCCCGAAATTTTCGCGGCGGCTACTTGCCGTCGCGCAGTTCGCCTTCGCGCACGGCAGCCGGGGTGGCGCGGGCCTTCAGCGGGGTGGACGAAGGCGGCAGCGTCACAGGGGTGACTACCCCGGGCGCGCCCGGAATGGGACCAGGCCCGGCGGCCCCCGTGACCCCCGTGTCGGGACCGGCCATGGGCAGCGGCGCGGCGGTGGTCGCAGCCGGACCCTGCCCCTGCGCGATGCGCGCGGCCAGGCGGGCGCGCTTCAGGTTTTCCGCCGCACGGGCGTAGTAGCGCGGCTCCACTTCAAGGGCGCGTTGCAGGTGGTACAGGGCCAGGGCATGCTCGCCCTGCTGCGAAAGGTACACGCCCAGGTTGTTGTGCGCGGCGGCTTCGCCCCCGGCGTTGCGGAACGCCTCGAAGGCTTCGTCGTAGCGGCCCAGGCGGCACAGCGACAGGCCCATGTTGTTCCACACCCGGTTGCCGGGCGCGCCGTGGGTGATGGCCGCGCGGAAGTGGTCCACCGCGGCGGCGTCGTTGCCCAGCATGGCCTGCGCGATACCCGCGTTGTTGTGCAGTTCGCCCGAGCGGGGCATCTGTTCCAGCGCCCGCGTGAACAGGGCCAGGGCCTTGTCCGGCTGCCCCTGGTAATTGTGGATGGCGCCAAGGTGGCTGGCCGCCCCGGCAAGGCGGGGGTCCAACGCCAGCGCCCGCTCGAAGTGGCTTCTGGCCTCGGCCAGGTTGCCTTCGGCAAAGCCGAGCATGCCCGCCGTTTCCCAGGCCCGGGCATTGTCCGGGGCCAGGGAGAGGGCGGCTTCGATGTCCGCCCGCGCCTCGATGGGGACGCCCCGCGCCACCAGCAGCGCGCCGCGCTGGTAGCGCGCCTCGGCCAGCCCGGGATCAAGCTGGCAGGCCCGGCTGAACTGCTCGAAGGCCAGTTCCGGGCGATCCTGCGACAGGAAAACCAGGCCGCGCTGCAAGTGTTCCTGGGCGCTCATGGCATCAGCCTGGGGCGTGGGCTCCACCCCCTCGCCGTCGTGCAGCAGATCCTTGCTGCTGTGGTAGCGTTCCATCAGCGAAAGGTTGGAGCCGCGCGTGGTCTGCTGCGCGCCGCAACCTGCAAGCAGCAGGGCGCAGAGCGCCAGCAGGGCAAGGGCGGGACGGGTGGCGGTGCGGGCGGTCATGGCGTTTTCCTTTCTGCGTTTCGAACCGGACGGCTCTCGCTAGCTGCCCCGGCGGGGCTATTGGCCCATCTGGGCGAAGACCTGCATCAGCTTGATGAATGCGGGCCCCATGATGGTCACGAACAGGGCCGGAAGAATGCAGAACACCAGCGGGAACAGCAGCTTCACCGGCATCTTGGCGGCAATTTCCTCTGCCCGCTGGAAGCGCGTGGTGCGCATGGTGTCGGAGTAGACGCGCAGCGTGCTGGAAATGCTGGTGCCGAAGGCATCCGCCTGCACGATGAGCGTGACCAGGCTGTTCACGTCTTCCAGCGCCACGCGCGCGGCCAGGTTCTTCAGGGCCTCGGCGCGCGACTTGCCCGCACGCAGTTCCAGGATGACCATGTTCAGTTCTTCGGCCAGCACCGGGTTGGTGGCCGCCATTTCGCGGGCCACGCGGGAGAACGCCTGGTCCAGGCCCATGCCCGCCTCCACGCAGACCACCAGCAGGTCCAGCGCGTCGGGCAGCGAGTTGATGATGTCCAGTCTGCGCGCCTTGATGCGCCGCGACAGCCACACGTTGGGCGCGTACAGGCCCACCACCGCCGGGCAGATGAACAGCAGCGCCATCAGCCCCATGGGAACGTCGTCGCCCGCAATCAGGCGGATCACCAGCCCCAGCAGCAGGCCGCACAGGGTCAGCCCGGCCTTGACGCCCCAGAAAACCAGCGGGGCGCGGCGGTTGCGGTACCCCGCGCGCACCAGCGCCAGGCCCGCCTCGTTCACTTCCTCGCCGTCATCCTTGACCACCTTTTGCCCCACCCTTTCGGCCATGGCGTTCAGCGCGGCCTTCAGGGAGGAAAGGGGGGATTCCGGCAGGGCCGGGGCGGCCACGGCCACGGCACGGGCGCCGGCTGCGTGCCGGGTGAGACGGCCATGCATGCGCTGCACCCGCTGGCGGTTGCCGAACATGCCGCGCAAGGCCTGCGCCACCAGCAATACCGCGCCGGAGGCCAGCAGGGCGGCCAGGAAGGGGATCATGGTATCGTCGAACGGCATGGCGGTATCCCCCTCAGACCCGGATGGTGGTCATGCGCTTCAGCGCAATGCCGCCGATGGCCATCTGGAACAATGACCCGGTGAGCAGCATGTTGCCTTCGGGCGTGGCATACAGGGCGCTCATGAAGTCGGGGTTCAGCAGGTTGATGATGAACCCGATGCCGAAGGGCAGCACGAACAGTATCCACGCCGTCAGGCGGCCCTCCGCCGAAAGCACGCGCACCCGCCCCGCCAGCTTGAACCGCTCGCGGATCAACCGGGCGATGTTGGTGACGATTTCCGCCAGGTTGCCGCCGGTTTCACGCTGGATGTTCACCGACACCACGAAGAATTTCAGGTCCGGGCAGTCCACGCGGCGGGTCAGGTTGTACAGGGCCGCGTCCGCCGGGATGCCGAAGTTGATCTCGTCCAGGGTTTTCTGGAATTCCGGGCCGATGGGATCCGCAAATTCGTCGGCCACCATGCGCATGCCCTGATTGAAGGCGTGCCCCGCCTTCAGCGCGCGGGCGATGAGGTCCAGCGCGTCGGGCAACTGGCGCTGGAAGCGGCTCATGCGGGCGTTGCGCTTGCGCTGCACCCACAGGAAGGGCGCGTAGCCCAGCGCCAGCGGCGGCGCCACCAGCAGGAACAGGTTGTCCACCAGCAGGTGCACGACCAGGAAGCACGAGGCCGCGCCCAGCACGGAAGCCAGCAGCAGCACGCCCAGGGTGGCCCGCACCTGCGCCTGTTCCAGCGCGAGGTCCATCTTCTTGGTCCACGACTGGGCGGCCAGCACGCGGTGCAGCCAGTCCACGTCGGACAGGGCGCGGCGGCGTTCCAGGTCCACCCGGTCCTGCTCGTTTTTCGCCCGCAGCAGGTTTTCCATGCGCTGTCCCACGCGCTGCGCCGTGGCGCGGCGGCGACCGTAGGCAAGGTCCAGCACGCCCATGACGAACACGAACATGGCGATGACCGAGAGTACGGCGATGACGAGCATCATGGCGAAACCCCTTTGCGTTCAGGCTGCCGCGTCTACTGCGACAGGCCGGGATCGAACAGTGCGCCGCCAAGCTCGATGCCCATGGCGGCCAGGCGCGGTGCGAAGCGGGGCCGGATGCCGCCGGAGCGGAACCGTCCCTGCACCTTGCCGTTCTCGTCCACGCCGGTCTGTTCGAAGGTGAAGATGTCCTGCATGGTGATGGCGTCGCCTTCCATGCCGGTGATTTCCGAAAGGCTGGTCATCTTGCGCGAGCCGTCGGCCAGACGCGAAACCTGGATGATCACGTCCACGGCGGACGAGATGTACCGCTTCAGCGACAGGGTGCCGATGTTCAGCCCGGCCATGGCCACCATGGTCTCCAGGCGCATCAGGCAGTCGCGCGGGGTGTTGGCGTGGATGGTGGTAAGCGAGCCGTCGTGGCCGGTGTTCATGGCCTGCAGCATGTCCAGCACCTCGCCGCTGCGCACTTCGCCCACGATGATGCGGTCGGGCCGCATGCGCAGGCAGTTCTTGACCAGGTCGCGCGCGGTGACCTGCCCGTGGCCCTCGATGTTGGCGGGTCGGGTTTCCAGCCGCACCACGTGGTCCTGCTTCAGTTGCAGTTCCGCCGCGTCCTCGATGGTCACGATGCGCTCGTCGTGCGGCACGAAGCGCGACAGGCAGTTGAGCATGGTGGTCTTGCCCGAGCCGGTGCCGCCGGAAACGATGATGTTCAGCCGCGCCTTGACGATGCCGCGCAGCACCTCGCCCATTTCCGGGGTCAGCGCGCCGAAGCGGATCAGGTCTTCCAGTTCCAGCGGGTCCTTGGAAAAGCGGCGGATGGACAGGCTGGGGCCGTCCAGGGCCAGCGGCGGAATGATGGCGTTGACGCGCGAACCGTCGGCCAGGCGGGCGTCCACCATGGGCGATGCCTCGTCCACGCGGCGGCCTATGCGGGCCACGATGCGGTCGATGATCTTGCGCAGGTGGTCGTCGTCCAGGAAGCGGGTGTTGACCCGGATCAGCTTGCCGCGTCGTTCCACGTAGACCATGCGGTAGTTGTTGACGAGGATGTCGTTGACCGTGGGGTCGCGCAGCAGCGGTTCCAGCGGGCCAAGGCCCATGACCTCGTCGCGGATGTCCTCGACCAGTTGGCGCTGTTCCTGCGCGTTGAGGGGAGCCTGGCGAAACTCCTCGCGCAGCAGCTTTTCCACCAGGCGCGAAATTTCGGCGGCCAGCCTGTCGGGCGGCAGCGATTCCGCGGCGGCCAGGTCCATCATCTCCAGCAGGCGGTCCTGCAGGCGGGCGCGGATTTCGTAGTAGTGGTCGCCGTGCAGGGTCAGGGTGGTCACGTCGCACACCTGCTCCGCGCTGGCGGGGCGGGCGGCGGGCCGTGACGACGGACGGGATTTTCCGGTTTGGGCGGATTGGACGTCTGTGGATTGCGCGTTTGTGGACTGCGACTCCGGTGCGTCGGCACGGGGCGAGGTGACCGTCACGGGTTCGGACACCGGCGCGGATTCGGGCCGCGGCGCGCGGAACAGGGTGGCGTCGTTGACCTGCACGCGCGGAATTGGCGCGGTGTCGGCCTCGTCCGACGCATGGCGGCCTGCCGTGTCGGGCCGGATGACAATGCCAGCCGTGGCGGCGGGGACAACGGCGGAAAGATGGCTGCGGGCGTTCAGACCCGAGGCGCCAAGGCGCGGCGCCTGCGGCATGCCGTCGTCCCGCCCCTGGTCCCGGACCGGGCTGTCCGGATCGAGTTGCAGATGGCCGTAGACATCGGCATGGGCTTGCGCGTCGTCCCCTGTCCCATGGGGGGCGTTGCCCGTACGGGCGTCTTCGGACGCCACGGGTTCCAGGTGCAGCGCGGGGGCGGGTTGCCGCCGCGTGGTGCGCATCAGTCGTTCGGCCAGTCTCATGGTTATCCCCTTGCGCCCTGCAGCAGGACGCCGTGTGGCAGCAGGCCGCCCCGTTCATGTTCGGGGCCGCTTTCCATGCCGCGCCGATTGGGTTCGTGGGTGTCGTCGCCCTTGCGGTGCAGCAGCCGGGCGAACAGGCTGCCAGCCTTCATGCCGGGGGCCGTGCCGCCGCTGCCGGGCGTTGCGGCGGCGGGGGCCAGCCGTTC